>JBJDZD010000123.1:0-5886 GCA_051867815.1 Eubacteriales bacterium
CCTCGCTTGGCTTTGCTCATAAATGTGGTTCTGACCTTGTGGCTTGTAGTTTGCGCGTGCCACTCGTTGAAGATATTGATGATGCCAAGCTGTTGCTCATTCTCGCTGTGAAGACTATCGTAGTTGTCGTTGATAGCGATAAAGCGAACATCATATTCGGGAAAGGTCAGCTCGATATACCTTCCTGTCTCGATATAATTTCTGCCGAGACGGGACAAGTCTTTGACGATAATGGTGGCGATCTTTCCATCTTCCATATCCGTCATCATACTTTCAAAGCCGGGACGATTGAAATTCGTACCGCTAAAGCCGTCGTCAATATAAAATCTCGTATTGCGGAAGCCTTTGCTTTGCGCGTATTCCGTGAGGATCTTTCTCTGATTCTGAATACTGTTTGACTCGCCCTGCATGGAATCCTCATGGCTGAGTCTGCAATACAGTGCCGTTATTTTTTCGCTTGTTTCGTACATGGTCGTTCTCCTTTCTACTCTTAAACCATTTGTTTTACAAAACAACCGAATAAGCTGCAAGCACATATTACCACAAAGGCTTTTATATATCCAGCGCTTTTCCGAAAGTTAAGAGTAAAGTAACATCTATTTGTCATTGGTTTCGGTCAATCAACTCGTCTATCTTATCGAACGCCGTGGCTTCTTTGCTTCGGTCGAGATAGTTTGTTACATGATAGACCTTGCCGCCAATGGCATGTTCGCTCATAAGACCAACGTAGTTCTCCTTCTGCGATTCATAATAACGGGCAAAGGCTTCGGGATCAGAATAGCCTGTCTTGCCGTGCTTATCTCGCCAAACAAATTCGATATTGAGAAGAATCTTCTTGAACCACCCGGCGTTGACATATTCATCACGCACAAACCAAGTGGAGAGAATCTCATCTTCTTTTCTCTGCTTTTCCGCTTCAATCTCACGGCGCTTTCGCTGGACTTCTTCCCAATCTTCGAGCCGTTCTCCCTCACGAAGACGGGTGCGGTCATCGTGAAAGAGACAACAAATACGCTTCCATAAATTTTTTATTGTCATTCTTAAGCTCCTTTCTGCTTTTTCTTTGTTTTGCGGTGCAATATTTGATTACATCCGGAGCCCATAGCCTTGTTCTTCCTCCTGCGCATTATTGGCAGAATAGTAGAAGAGAGCCTTGGGTTCTACCTTGATGCCCATTTCTTCCAGCATCATCACCGTCATCTTATCGAGCTGATGATCCTCAACGGGCGGTGTGAATTTCATATCATATGGAATGCTCTCCAGCAGACTTTTGAGCAGATTGAAAAGTCCGTCTCCAATTGTGTAGGTGTGTTCGGGACGGCAATCGTTTACGTATCCCTTGTACTGATCCGCAAGCCCCGATTCGCAACCTCCGAGAGCGAAGTATATCTCCAAATTCTTTTTAAGAAGTTGCTCGGCAAAGAGCTTATGGTCACGGCATTTATGACCGTCGGGCGTGGTGAAAGTGATATACTTATGGTCTTCTTTCCAGTCAACCTTGTAGCCGAGCATCTCCATTTCAAAGATGAAATCTTCTTTGGAGCGTGTGCGGTTGGCGATGGAATATGCCTTTCGGAGAAGCTCAACCTTCCACTTGGGCGCACCTTGAAATGAGGATTTTGCCTCGGTAACTGAGAGACCGTACTCTCGGCAGAGCCGGTTGGAATATTCTTTTACCCGCGCCAGCTCGCTTGCTGTTTGGTGAAACTTTTTGCCGTTTTCCATGTTCACGGAGTTCATTATGACGTGGTTATGAAACCAATTTTGTCAAGGGTAAAGTGAGTACATTTACAAAAAGTTAATCTTTTTCATTTAGAAACACAACCATTGACTCTTTAAAAATGTTTAACTGCTAACGGTCATCTGTTTTTGTCTTTTGGTAAATAAAAAAGCCAAACGCTTGGCTGAGGAGCATTTAGCTATGTATTCGGCGGTTAGAGTCCTATCAAGAAAAACCGATGAAATCATTTCGGAGCAGATTAAAACCACCTATAAAACCGATGATATGCTTGATTGGATATTGAACCGTCTTTTGAACTCGTCTCACCCTTAATTTGCAAAACTGCGAGAAAATCCGAAGTATATAGAAATACTCAATAAATGGGCAAGGTAAGTTATCCTCCGACGGGAAAAATCTTTATCGGAGGTTATTGTCATTTCTTGCTATTAAAGTTAGGACTCAAATAAAACAAACAATCCGAATGTTTCTCCAAGCAAGAGAATATTCGGATTATTTTCATATGTCCCATAACCACGATTTAGATGACGACGTTCGCCATTCGCCTGTCAATATGATTTAGGTGCCACCTTGTATTTCACAGGGTATCGTAACCTCACCCCATGATTCCGTTCGATGCATAGGCGATCAGCACCTGTGGAATGGAAGCATTGCAAATCAAAAGAACATTTTTCACAATTTCCTCGCGCTTGTAGCTGGTGACCCCTTGTAGCATGGAAAGAACCATTCCGGCCAGAGCTTCGGTGTAAAAATCAGCCAAAAAACGCATAAAGTCCTCGCTGACGGTAATCCCCATTTTACGTGCACCGTTTGTAATCGCGCCGATGAATATTTCAAGAAGATCCGTATAGAGGAATCGCTTTAGTTCTGAATAGCCCACGGAGTCGTAGGCACAGTTTATAAAATACTGGTTGTCGCGGATGTAATCCAATACAAAATTGATAGCTTCCTCTGTATTGACAATCAGATCAAAACCCTTTAACGACTCAATAGCCTCCTGCTCAAATGTCCATTTCAACAGGGCATAAATGTCTTCGAAATGATAGTAAAAAGTCTTTCGATTGATGTTGCAGACCTCAATCAATTCGCTGACGGTAATCTTTGAGAATGACTTCTTCTGCATTTTTTCTTTGAGCGCTGCGGCAAGTGCCTGTTTTGTTCTAAGTGTTGCTTCTTCCTGCTTCATATGTATTTCCTCCTGTATACATATAATTATATCATAGACTGTGTAACTTTTCAAGTTTAAAAAATGATTTCCACTTAAATAGGAGGGATAAATGACCCACAATTGAGGGGCATTTGCCCGTATTTACCCAAATGTAATGAGTTTGACCATTGTTTTGCCTTGTACAAGTAATTATAATAAATAAATAGTCGAACACAAGGAGGTCTTAGACATGGAAAAATCAAACTACACGCAGTCAGGAAGCAAAATGCCATGAAATTGAAAAACAGAATAAAACGTTCAAGAGCAGAAACATGTATAGGCGTCATTGCGTTTACGCTGGCTGTCCTTTATGCCATCGGCTTAATTGTTGTGGAAGTCGGCAGTGATACCGATACGGGAAGTGAGAGCGTAAGATATTCCTTCGAGTATGAAAATTACCTATTCGATACTTCTACCGTCCATACCATTGACCTTCGGATCAAGAATTCTGATTGGCAAACATTGAAAAACACATCACTGGAAAAAAACTTTTTTTCCTGTGACGCTGTCATCGACGGAGAAACCTTTTGTCAGGTAGGTGTTCGCACCAAGGGAAACTCCACACTGGTTCAGAGCATTGCTCAGGGATGGGACCGTCAGAGCCTTGTTTTGGATTTTGGGAAGTTCAATCAGAGCCAGCGTTACCATGGACTGGATGAGCTGTCCCTGTATAACAGTGCCTGCGACTCTTCTTACATGAAAAACATGATCTGCCTAAGCATGATGCAGAGCACAGGAATTGCTTCCCCCCTTTGTAGCTTCACTGCGGTCTATTTGAATGGGGAATATTTGGGGCTATACACCGCTATGGAAGGCGTGGGTGAATCCTTTGCCTATCGGAACTTCGGCGGGCAACACGGGCAGATTTACAAACCGGAGCAGTACGATATTTCGGCACTATTGACCGGGGAAAAAACCAATATTTCGATCAATCTGGGAGCGCTCACCGAGAGTGCCGATTCTGTTGATATTTCGGACTTTTTACAGGCGTCTGACAGCACAGTTGCACTGCAATATCAGGGTGAGAACCTGTCCTTATATGATGAGATATGGAACAACTCCGTTTTCAAGATCGGGAGGTCTGACAAAAAGCGGTTGGTTGCCTCCCTGAAAGGCATTCAGGAAGGAACAGATGTTTCACAATATGCAAATATAGAAGAACTTGCCCGATATTTTGCTGTCAACACCTTTGTGCTTAACACCGATGCTTATCTCACAAACATGGCACACAATTATTATCTGTATGAGAAGGATGGGGTTCTGTCCATGCTCCCATGGGATTATGACCAAACAATGGGTACCGTAGGTGCGGTGGGCAGCTCCGGCGAAATCACGGAGTTTATCAATAACGCAATTGATACCCCCCTGACCAATACCACATTGGTTGAACGCCCTATGCTGGCTGCAGTTCTGAATGACGGGCATGGGAAAGAAGTATACTACGAAACACTTCAAACGCTTGTGTACGATTGGGTTTACAGCGGTTATCTGGACGAGCGCATTACTGCCTATAAGAAAATAATCCGTCCCTATGTGGAAAGCGACCCCAATATGGCTGAGCGCATGGAAGTGTTTGACGCTGCCGTTGAATCAGTACGCCAGTTCTGCTGGCTTCGGTCGAACAGTATAAACGGACAGCTCAGCGGTACCATACCTTCCAGCACCATCGCACAGAAGGTCGCACCGGAAACACTTGTTGATGCATCAAGTTTTTCTTCTCCGGACAGTGGCAGTTTCTTCGATCTGCTCATGCAAAACGATCCCAATTTGGGCCTGGAGGATGTGGTTGATCGGCTGTTGGCTCAGGCAAATGTAGTTTCCATCGTCAAAAATATGCCATTTGATGAATTGCATGAGATATTCCAATTGCTTGCAGAGGGTGAAAACAGCAGCATAGGAAAATTGACTGAGGCAGGGCTGATAAAAGATACGGAGCATTTCAAGGATGTTGTGATCCTCCGCATTTTAGAGGGTATCCGCCCCATTCTTCTGCTGATTATGTCTGCCGTCACTCTTTCCTTAGCATTAATTTTAGTCAAACGGTATGGAAAAAACAGAAAACCATGCGCAAGGAGGTGTGGCTAATGGGTCAGAGTGTAATTGATGCCAAACTTCGCCACGAATGGAAACACCATATTACCCAAAGTGACAAGGCGGCTGTAATCGCCAGGCTTTCGGTGATTGCCTCACATGACGAGCATTATGGAGATAAACCCTATCAGATTCGCAGCTTGTATTTTGATAACTGCTATGACAAGGCGCTTTCCGAACGAATGAACGGACAGGAAGTTCGTGAAAAGTTCCGTATCCGCTACTATAACGGTGATACGAGCTATATCGTTCTGGAAAAGAAAGAAAAGTATCGTGACTTATGCGGCAAAAAGAGCTGCCGTGTGACTCAGCAACAAGTGCAACGACTGATCGATGGGGACAATTCGTGGCTGATGGAAATGGGAAAGCCATTGTGCGAAGAATTGTATGCCAAAATGCACGCACAGCTTCTGAGACCCCGTGTAATTGTTGACTATACTCGAAAAGCCTTTACATATGAACCGGGAAATGTGCGTGTAACTCTTGACTACAATGTGCGGACTGGCTTGGACAGCATCCGGATGTTTGACAACATTGTAACTATTCCTTCTGATTTCACCAATCCGGTTATTATGGAGGTGAAGTATGATGCCTATCTTCCCACCCTGATCCTTGATGCCGTGCAACTTGACGGTAGAAGAACAACCTCATTTTCCAAATATGCCTCTTGCAGGCTGACTAATTTTTAATAAAATTAATAAAAAGGAGTAAACAACAATGACTTTCAATGATATTTTCAAAAGCAACTTTTTGGAGCAGATTTCCGCTTTTTCCTTTACGGATATGCTGATCTCTTTGGCACTATCTTTTTGCATCGGTCTTTTCATTTTTGAGATTTATAAAAAGACCT
>JBJDZD010000124.1:0-5854 GCA_051867815.1 Eubacteriales bacterium
ATGGAAATCCGCGAGGTACAGCTTGAGCTGGCAGGACTTGATAATGAGAATAAGGCTTACCGTGCGAGTCAGACGGCGGGTGCGCCCGATGTAGCGGCTATGAAGATTAACCTTTCGCGCTTGCAGACACAGCATAACATCAAAAAGCAGCTGTTTAATGATGACGAATATTACATCAAAAGGCTTGACGATGATATTGCCGCGGCTCGCGCGCGCTGGATAGCCGTAAACGGCGAAAGCTTCACGGGCGGTAATTGCCCTACCTGCGGGCAAGCTCTCCCTGCGGCACAGCTCAAGGCTGCTACAGACAGCTTTGAAGCACAGAAGGCGAAACGCCTGCGCGAGATCGAGCAGACCGCGAACGCTAACAAGGCGGCAAGGGCGACGGCTTTAGAACGTATCACTATCACCGAGGCGGAGATCGCAGAGCTTGAATGTGCTATCACCAAAGAGGCGGGAAAGCTGACGGCGGCAGAGAACGACGTTGTTACCGTTTATGACATCGAAGGTTATGACGAGAAGCGCGCGGCTCTTGCGAAGCGCATTAAAGATCTGAACGGCGAGCTTGCGGACATGATGACGGACAGCGTTACGGCGCGTTCAAAGCTGCTCGTACAGATATCGGATATCAAAAAGGAGATCGAGTCGTGGAACGTATACCTCGGCAAGGAGGCACTTCTTGATTATTCGCGCAAGCGTATAGAGGAGCTGCAGGAGGACGCGAGACACGCAGCAGAGAAGTTGGACGAGCTTGAGAAAATGCTTTTGCTTATCGAAGAATACACGCGCTACAAGACGCAGTTCGTTGAGGACAGCATTAACGGTATGTTCCGCATTGCGCGTTTCCGCTTGTTCCGCGAGCAGGCGAACGGCGGCATTGAGGACCGCTGCGACGTTGTTCTTGACGGTGTTCCCTACATTAATATCAACAGCGGCGCGAAGATCAATTTGGGTATCGACATTATCAACACTTTATCGGCTGCTTACGGCGTAAGTGTTCCGCTCTTTGTGGATAACGCGGAGAGCGTGACGAAACTTGAAAATTCAAATAATCAAATAATCCGACTTGTAGTTTCGGAGACAGACAAGGAGTTAAGATATGAAAATTAAGGACAGAGCAAAACCGAAGATGCCGCCCGTAGAGGCAGGCGTTTATATGGCTGTATGTATCGGATTCGTTGACCTCGGAGAGCAGTATTCCGAGAAATTCAAAAATTATTCCAACAAGGGTATGTACATTTGGGAGCTTCCCGGCGAGACTATCGAGATCGACGGCGAACAGAAGCCCCGACAGCTTTCCAAAGAGTTCACTATATCGGCGTCAAACAAGAGCAATCTGCGCAAGTTCATTGAGACTTGGAACAGCAAGAGCTATTCCGACGAGGAATTCGGTGAGATCGACCCTTTCGATCAGATAGGCAAGCCTTGTCAGATCAACGTGATGTTGAACGAGACGAAAGAATACGCGAATGTTGATAACCTTATGCCTATTCCGAAGGGATTCCCCGCGCCCACAACGAACACGGAGTATATCAAGTGGGATATGGACGCTTGGGACGATGCAGTATTCGAGAAGCTTCCCGAATGGATTCAGGAGAAGATCAAGAAGAGTACACAATATCAGAAAGAACACGCGCCGGAGACCGAGATCAAGGTTGACACGGGTACGGGGGAGGTTTGTCCTATATGAAATTTGAGTCGTTAGCTTCTTCCTCTCACGGAAACGCCTACATAGTATCTGATAGTGATACCCGCATTCTTCTTGATTGCGGTGTATCACACAAGCAGCTGCAGAAGCTATCGTCTTTCGCTCTCTCGGACATCAAGGCTTGCCTGGTGAGCCACGAGCACAAGGACCACGCAAAATGCGTGGACGAGCTTATACGGCGCGGTATGTCAGTTTATATGAGCTACGGCACGGCTCAGGCGCTCGAGAACGAGTCTGTGACGCTTATAGAGCATATGGAACAGTTCAACGTAGGCAGCTTTGATATCGTTCCGTTTACGACCTTCCACGACGCGGCAGAGCCTCTCGGCTTCCTGATCAAGAGCCGCACCGACGGCGACGTGCTTGCCTTTGCGACGGATACGGTCAATCTGCGGTACAAGTTCCCCGGACTTAATATTCTTGCGATCGAGGCGAATTACGATCGCCATATACTTGACCGTTGCGAGAAGCTACCCGAGAAGGTGCGGCACCGTATCACCAACTCACATATGGAGATCGACACGCTTTGCGAATATCTGCGCTCGCTTGATCTATCCGAGTGCCGCGAGATACATCTGCTTCACTTATCCGACGCTATGAGCGACGAGGGCGGATTTATGCGAAAGGTTTTGAGGGCGATTCCAAAAGGAATTGGAGTGAGGGCGTGCCAAAAGTGAGTAAAAAGTTCTGAAAAAGATGATAAATTTCAAAAAAAGTGAGGTGGTAAACAGTGGGCAAGCCAAGAAATCAATTTACGTTTTATAAATCTTACTATGATGCTATACAAGAGTTGCCGAAGCGCGATCAGTCGGCTCTGATACTTGCTATATGTGCTTATGCGATCTACGAAACACCGCCTAAAAGCTTATCTATCGCGGCTTCTACGGCATTTAAGCTAATTAAGCCCACTCTGGACTCGGGGCGAAAGAAAGCGGAGAACGGAGCCCTCGGCGGTCAAGCAAACGGCAAGCAAAGCGAAAGCAAACGAGAAGCAAACGAGAAGCAAAGCGAAAGCAAACGAGAAGCAAACCGCAAGCAAGGGGAAAGCGCAAGGGAGAAAGAGTGGGAGAAAGAGAAAGAGTTAGAGATTGAGTATGAGGTAGAGGAAGAGGGCGAGGGGAATTCCCTTGCTGCCGATGACGGCGACTGCGACGACGGCTACAACGAGCTCAAGATCATGGGCGGCTTGCTCGGTAGGGGAGTGGTCAAGTTATCTCGGGCTCAATCGGACGCTCTGCTCGATAAGCTCGGACTTGAAATGTTTAATTATTACGTATCAAGGCTGGCTGACTATATAATCGAGTCCGGCGCGGTGATCCACAACCACTACGAGACGATCATCAAGTGGTGGACCGAGGACGGGAAGATTTAGGAGGTAAAGGTTATGAAGATAACTCAATGCGACAGAATACTCAGGCACCTGCGCGACTACGGCTCAATATCCCACCTTGAAGCGTATTCGGAATACGGCATTCAGAGGCTTGCGGCGCGGGTCAAGGACCTCAAGCGGAGAGGTCACAATATCGTGAGTGAGACGGTTCGCGGCGTGAACCGCTACGGCGAGCCCATTCGCTACTCGCTATACAGACTTATCGAAGAAAAGGAGTAAGGAAATGGCATCTTTTAACAAGGTCATACTTATGGGGCGGCTGACCGCTGCCCCGGAGCTCAAGATGACATCAAGCGGCTTGCCGGTGACGTCGTTCACTCTTGCCGTGGACCGCAAGTATCAGAAGGACGTCGAGAAGAAGGCTGACTTCCCCACCGTCGTGGCTTGGAGGCAGACTGCGGAGTTCATCTGCAAGTATTTCGGGAAGGGAAGCGCGATCATCATCTGCGGCGAGCTTCAGACGCGCAGCTGGACCGATGACGTGGGCAAGAAGCGTTATGCGACTGAGGTGGTGGCAAGTGAGGTCTCGTTTGCGGAGTCAAAGAAGAGTTCCGAGGCGGCCGCCGCGCCCGAGGCTTATGAGCCGGGCGAATTTGTGACGGTTGATCCCGACGAGGATCTGCCGTTCTGAAAGTGAGGTGTTTAGTATGTTCTTTCGGAAAGCAATCAGCAGACGCCGCAGGAGAAAGTGGCGGGGCAATTACGTGAGGTTCATATGATGGACTCGCCGTGTTATCATTGCCCGCGATCTCCTTGCAAGGAACACGATACTTGCGAGGACTACCAAAAATACCGTGCGAAGAGAGACCGCATGTCAAAAGAAAGAGCAAAATCGGCGGATATTAAGGATTATACTATTCGCTCAATAAACAAAACAAGAAGGAGAAACAGAAAATGAAAAAATCAATTGTAAGAGCAGACAGAGCCGGTGTATTTTACGGCGAGGTCAAGGAAAGAAACGGCAGCGAGGTCGTTATGATGAATGTACGCCGTCTGTGGTATTGGGACGGAGCAGCTTCGCTCTCGCAGTTGGCGGTAGAAGGAACGACCGCGCCGAATAACTGCAAATTCACGGTAGTTGTCCCAGAGATGACCATTCTCGGCGTGATTGAGATTATCCCTTGCACCGAACAGGCGAGCAGATCTATTGAGGGCGTAAAGGTATGGAAGCGATAAAGAGATTTCTGTCTATAAGCTCTGGCTCTGGCGATGGCTCTGGCTATGGCTATGGCGATGGCTCTGGCTCTGGCGATGGCGATGGCTATGGCTATGGCGATGGCTCTGGCTTTGGCTCTGGCTATGGCTATGGCGATGGCTCTGGCTTTGGCTCTGGCTATGGCTATGTCGGTGGCGGTGGCCTAATGACTTTTGGTGAACACGTTGTCTATATGATCGACAACATTGCCACTATTATTACCCGTGTTATAGGTAATCTTGCAAAAGGTTTTATCCTCAACGATGATCTGACACTCTCGCCTTGCTTTGTAGTCAAGGGACAGAATCTTTTCGCTCATGGTGAAACTGTAAAGGCGGCGCAAGTCGCCCTGCAGGAGAAGATATTTGAGCGTATGGATACCGACGAGAAGATCGAGGCGTTTTTGAATGAGTTTGATCTCGGCAAAAAATACCCTGCAAAAACATTCTACGAATGGCATCACAAGCTGACGGGATCGTGCGAAATGGGCCGGAATACCTTCTGCTCACGGCACGGCATTGATCTTGAAAACGGTATGTATACCGTTAAAGAATTTATTAAAATCACCGAATCCGATTACGGTGGCGACATTATTAAGCAGATAAAAGAAAGGATAAACGAAAAATGTTCGTAGTCAAGGACTACGTTCACAGATCTATCGACAAAAGAAAAAGGAAGGAAAAATACAAATGAGAGCAAAAACCGAATTTGAATGTGCGAAGAATGACCTTATGAAGTTCTGCGAAGGTACGACCGATTACATATGCGAGGTAAACACGGACATCTATCCCTTGACGGCGGTGTTCGTTCCGAATCCGCAGATATCTATTTTCGACTCCGCCATTGACGAGAACGGCGAGGTCGGCGAGCTGGTAATATCGGTCGGTCTTGATACCAACGTCAAATCAACGCTGAAATTCGAGATGGACGCCGCACTTCTCAAAAAGCTGATCAAGAGCGTGGAGAAGATCGCATTCCTCTACTATCATGCATTCCGAGAGGAAGCGGGGAATATTGACAGGGAGTTCTCGGACCGTCTCAGGCAGGTGATGGCGAGTAGTGGCGGAAAATGATCACTTGCGGAAAATGCATTTACAAGCCTTTTTGCATATCGGCGGGGTATGTGTGTTCGTCCTTCAAGGACCGTGACCGGCTCGCGGATAGAGACGAGGTTATCAGGGAGTTTGCGGAGAGAATAAAAGAGTCGTTTGGCGCTTCCTTGATTACCGGGCGCGAGATGTTCCCTTGTGACTACATTTGCGAGGTCATAGATCAAATTGCAGAGGAGCTTATAGAGAAACACGACAGAGAATAAAAAAGGAGTTGATACGGTTGTCAAAACATAATGTTTGCAAACATGCAGTTTGTCCCTATTACCGATGGCACGAGGCTAACCGTATATGCTGCGAGGGGACAGACGCGACTAATTCGATACACCTTGTATTTGGTGACTCGAACAATTTGAAGGCTTACATGAAGTGCTATTGCGGCGATTTGCGACGCTGTGAGGCCTGTATGCTGTATCAGATGTTGGATCTCAAATACCCGGAATGAGCGGGGG
>JBJDZD010000125.1:0-5851 GCA_051867815.1 Eubacteriales bacterium
CTCATTAGTCTGTTGTTCAATTTTCAATGACCTCGCCTCGCTCTTCGCGACAGCTCGTATATTATACCACTTCTCCACCCTCTTGTCAACACTTTTTTTCAAAGTTTTTTGCCTTTTTGGTGGATTTGTCGCATTTGTCATTCAATTGCGCAATTTAGAGCGGGAATTTTGTGCAGTTTCACCATAGCACTCAAAGGCGAATGCATAACCGATGCCTTTTCGGTTAAAAATAGCAACGGAGGTGATATTTTGATAACCATAATCATTCGTACATTAATTATATATGCCATACTGATCGGAGCAATGCGACTTATGGGCAAACGGCAGCTCGGTCAGCTTGAGGTGAGCGACCTCGTCAGTACGCTACTCCTCTCCGAGATTGCGGCACTCCCCATTGAAAACCACGACATACCGCTGATATATTCGGTCATTCCAACTTCGATATTGATGGCAATAGAAATATTCACTTCGGCTTTGCAGGGTAAGTTTCCAAAGCTGAAGAATCTGTTTTCGCCGCGGCCGAGCATACTGATACGAATGGGTGAGCCGGATTTCAACGAGCTGGAAAAATGCCGAATGTCCGCCGACGAGCTTTTGAGTGCGCTCAGGCGCACCGGTACGACGGATATTTCCGAGGTCGCATACGCAATACTCGAGCAGGACGGTAGCGTTTCCGTCCTTCCGCGTTCGTATGCAAAGCCGGCGACTGCAAAGGATGTACGAGCTGCCAATACAGAGAGCGGAATGTTCCGCATCATAATCGACCGCGGTGAGATAAACGATAATTCGCTCGGTGAGCTTGGTCTCAGCGAAGAATGGGTCGGCAATGCTGTAAGTGCAAAAGGAAAAGAGATCGAGGAAATAGTTTTGATGCTCTGTGACGAGGTCGGCACGGTAAAGCTATACACGTCCGAAGGGGAGATACCGTAATTATGAAGAACAAACACGCCTGCATTGCCGCGTCCTTGATACTTGCGCTTTTGTTTTGCACAGTTGTGCTTAACCGCGTATATGTTAATAACACTTTTAACACTTTATTTGACCGTTTGGACTCAATAACAGAGATAAACGAGCTGTTTGAGTTGCGTGATTATTGGGAAGAACGCAGAAAAGTCCTCAACTTCTCGCTTTCCGAGCCGGAGCTTGACAAAATATCCTCTATTTTCGACGAAATGATAATCAGTGCCGAAGCCGAGGACTATGAGGAATACAAAAAATCCGCGGCACGACTAAAACGCGCCGCGGAGGTTATACGAGATCTTGAAGATCTCACATTCGACAATATATTTTAGTTTATTATCGTATATTCGATCAAAACGGGGTGATGGTCCGAAGGATAGTCGCCGTTTACCTTCTCACTGCAAACTTTATACGATATGACCGAAATTTTCATCGGATTTACGAATGCAAAGTCGATTATTTTGCTTGCGCTTCCGTAGCTCGTAAAGGTGGCATCGTTATTGAGCCTTTGGTCGGCGACGTCGTATGAATTCTTAATTCCACAGGAAATCAGCGTTGAATACGGCGTAGTATCTCGCTGGCAGTTGAAGTCACCCGTCAAAATAACGGGATATTCGCTGTTTTTCTGCAGATAAGCAACGAGAACCTGCGCCTGCTTTGCGCGCGCCTCGTCGGACTTGTGGTCGAAATGAGTATTTACGACCAGCACGCGGATTCCGTCCGATTTTCTTTCAAGAAGCGCGTAGGTGTAGATACGGTTGAGTGAGGATTCCTCGAACTTAGATACCTCATCCGGAGTTGCCGAGAGCCACTTTGTGCCGCTCTCAATCAGATTAAAGACATCTTTTTTATAGAAGATGGGGTTATACTCTCCCCGGGTGCCGCCGTCCCTGCCCACGCCTACGTAGTCGTACTGATCCCTCAGCCTTCCGCTCAACACGGAAAGCCAAGCCGAATTGACCTCCTGGAAGCCAACCGTATCGGGCTGATAATTCTTCACCATTTGAACGACTCGCTCGTCGCGCTCATCGGTGCGCCCCGAAACCCAAACGTTGAAGCTCATTGCGGAAAGCACTGAGTCGTCATACTTGCATTGAATCTCGGCGTCGAGAGTAACGGTGAGCTTATCGGTCTTATCCGATTTTATGCGGTCGGTCAGATTGCCTGCGGCGACCAATATTGCCGTTGACGTCAAGCCGTAGATGCCTATCTTCTTTCCGTCGTACTTGATAAGAGCTTCCGTTGCGCCGAGATCCGAGGTTATCTGCGCTATCTCTGCATCCGTATTGCGATTGGTAGCGCCGACCAGTATCTCATATTCTGCGATGCCGTTATCTTCGTCATCACTTACGACGTCAACAACGATACCGCTCACCTCAGCGATCTTCGCCGCTATCTTCTCTGCCGCATTTTTTTCGGACGCAGAATTCTTCTCCGCATACACGATGCGATAATCCGTGATCGAAGCGTCGCCGATATAAATATCTTTTACGTTGTATTCAAGCTTATTAAGGTAGTTATATTCCGAGCTGAAAAAGACGCCTTCCTCGCGATCATCGTTTTGCATTACGGTAAGAATGAATTCGTCAATGGCGTTGCACGTTGCTTCATCGGAATGGCCGGCAATTACAATTTTGTTGCCGACCAATGCAAAGCCGTAATCGTGGTACTTCAAATCAGCAAGGAATTGCTTGCTTTCTGCGCGATTCGTCTTGCCGACGAGGATCTCATATTCGCCTATCGCAAATCCCGGAAAGCCTTCTCTGTAAAAATCATCCTTGTAGCCCGAAATCGGGGTGCTTGAGCGAAGCTTTTGATTGAGAACACCTATCCGTTCAAGCACCTGCTCGGACACTTTCTCCGGCCTTACGAGAGTATAATTTGAGAGATCGGCTACAAATATCTTTCGTATTTCCGTTTCGTCAGCGGTGGTGTCGCCCGACGATGAGTCATCCGGTGTGCCGTCCGTGCAGCCGGAAACAAAAAGCACGCAAGGCAGAAGCAAGAATAGTGCCAGCGCGAGTGATACCGTCTTAAGCATTTTATTTTTCATCGCAGTAAACCTCTGAATTTATTCTACGCTTTGGTTTTCATGTCTTTGGTAGTGTAGTTGAGAAAAATATCCCCCACAAGGAAAAACATTGTGGGGGATAATCTTTGATATAATCAGCCTTCTTCGACTTCCTTATACAGACCGGTATCCTGTACCCACTGGTAATAGTAATAGTACATACCGGGAACGGGATTCTTCTCATCCGGCTCTGCCGGGGACCTCTGAGTCTTCAAGAAGCTGTATTCCTTCTTGTCATCGTACGCCGCCCACTTGGTAATAAGAGTTTCAAGCTCGGCAAGGCTCCGGCAGTTGAGATACTCTTCGTAAACCTCAGCGGAGAGCTTATTGATGCTATCCATATCGGTAGTGTTGAGGAGGGTGTACTCCTTCGGATCTTCGTCTTCGGGGACTGCAAGGCGGTTGCTGAAATCAAATCCGATGGTAAGGTAGGGCTTGGCATCAAGATTCTGCTTCTTGCCCCATTCCCAAACGTCAAGCTCCATATACTCCTCGGGGTATGCGAGGAATACGTTACCCGTCGTTTCGATATCCATCATGTAATCATGATTGAGACGAACGAGTCTTCCGGTATCGTCGTCGATCTTATAATGAACGCCTTCAACACCGTACTGGAGGACATTGCGGAGATCCTTGTTGGTATTGAGGTAGGTGATGATCTGCATGCTGCGGCCCACGTCACGGGTGTAAGCGGATACGGCAAACATGTTGCTGAAAACGTCCTCGTAGCTTACGCGAGGATACTCAAGAACGTTGAGGGAGTACTCGTCGCCGTAAATACCGTTGAGATCGGCATTGCCCTTGATAACTCTGACAGCGTAGTCGGTATTGGTGCTTTCGTCGTAGATGTAACCTGCATCCTTATATGTCTGGATGCACTTGAGCTGAGCGGTGAATTCGGGGTTTCTGAAAACATTTTTGCACTCGAGGACGACATTCTTGCCGGCGAGTTTCGGGTCGTGGGTGCGGTTCGTCATAGTGCTTGCAAGGAGGCAGAACTTGGAGGAATCGATCTTACCCGTGGTAGTATCAACGCTCCAGAAATAGGTGTTCGTGGGGTAAATCTCTCCGAGAATGGGAGCTACATCCGGCTCGTATTTCTTGATGTCGGCAAGGAAGTCCGCACACTTCTCAAGAGTGTCAAGCTCGTCGGGATTGTAGCTGTACTTCTCTGCGAGTTTCTTATTGACCATAAGGTACGTATATTCGCCGAGAATCACATTGTTCGGGATTCCGTAGGTACCGCTACTTACCCACTTTGCCCATGTAAGCAGCTCACCGTTGATGTACTCGGTAAGCTTCTTGGAGGAGCCGCTCAGTTCGGTATCAAGTCTTTCGATCATTTCATCTTCGATGTACTGAAGATATCTGTCGTAGCTGTCGATCCAAAGAATATCGATCTGGTGGGGTCTTTCGTCGGGGTACTTGATCTGGCTGAGGGTATAGCTGTTATCGATTCCCTCAATGGTAACCATCTCGGTCTGCTCAGCGGTGGTATCGTCACCGGTAAGCTCCTCGGTCTCGCGGAAGGGAGCGTACTCGGGATGGCTCTCATAGAACTTGTCAAACCAAGCGTCATCTGTTACGACGCCCTCTGCCTTTGCGGCCTTCTTTGCGTCCTTGAGGGCCTTTTCGGCCTTCTCGCGAAGCTCGGCAAAAGCGATGTTATCCGCTACGACCTCCTCGATGAGCGTGTAGTATTCGTCGTATGTAGCAAAGTGGAGCTTGACCTGGGTCTTGAACTCAACCTTGGTGATCTTGTTGAATGCTTCTTCAACGAGCTTGGCAGTCTCCTCGGATACGGGAGCTGCGCAGACAACATACATTGAGAGCGTTTCAGCGTTTAATGATGCCTCTACCACGACATCACCGGGGCCTGAACCGTCGCCGCTGCCGAACATATCACAGCCCGTGAAAAGGAAGCTGGACAGCATGAGCATAGCGAGGATCAAAGAAAATATCCTTTTGTTCATTATATGGTTTCCTCCTTGGAAATCTTATGCGCAAACGATGAGCGCACGCAGGTATTGATATTATATATTTTACAACAAATCCAATGAAAAGTCAAGTCAAAATTATTAACGAATGACTAACGGATAAAGACCGAAAACACTTGTGGCGTTTTTGTATTGCATTTTTACCAAAATAGGGTGGGGTGGCTTGACACTAATGTCAAACTTTTTGTGAGATTTAACGATATTACGCCAAATAATTTGTTAGTATTGTATAATGCAAAAACGCGTCTTTTCATCCGAAATCACTCCACAAATCCGCGAAGATGGCGCGCACGGCTGGGATGACGGAGCTTTCTGAGCGCCTTCGCCTCGATCTGCCTGATCCTTTCACGGGTGATGTTGAATTCCTTACCGACTTCCTCAAGGGTACGGCATCTGCCGTCGTAAAGTCCGAAGCGGAGCTTAATGACATGCTCCTCTCTGGGAGTGAGCGTGCGAAGCTGACGCTCGATGACCTCACGGCGCATGGTTGCGGATGCGGCGTCTGCGGGGGTGGGGGTCTCGTCGTCGGGGATGAAGTCGCCGAGGTGGCTGTCCTCCTCCTCACCGATGGGCGTTTCAAGGGAAACGGGTTCCTGCGCTATTTTGAGTATCTCGCGGACCTTCTCCGCGCTCATGCCCATCTTTTCACCCAACTCCTCTGCGGTAGGCTCTCTGCCGTATTCCTGAAGGAGCTGACGCTGATAGCGCGACACCTTATGAATGGTCTCGACCATGTGAACGGGGA
This sequence comes from Eubacteriales bacterium, assembly GCA_051867815.1. Lineage (GTDB taxonomy): Bacteria > Bacillota > Clostridia > Oscillospirales > CAG-272 > CAG-390. Next base: position 5,774 of record JBJDZD010000125.1, read on the forward strand.
TTCGAATGGTTCTTGCCTGGTCTGCAATAGCACGGTTGATCGCCTGACGGATCCACCAGGTTGCATAGGTGGAGAACT
>JBJDZD010000126.1:0-5738 GCA_051867815.1 Eubacteriales bacterium
ATGAGCTACATTGGTTCTTCGTTCTTCGACTATGACTACAAGTTTGAGAATGACCAGAAGTACAATGCCGACGGTTCCATCAACAAGGATGCCATAGTTGCAGGCGCATACACCACCAACTACTCTGCAGCAACCAAGCTTGAGGACGTAACCTCTACCGTTGATGCAAAGTGGGGCTACACCGCAGCTCAGAAGGAAGAGGGCGGCTACGCTTGGAAGATCACTCTTCGCGACGACCTCAAGTGGGACGACGGCACACCTATCAAGGCGGCTGACTTCGTTTACTCGATGCAGCAGCAGCTCGACCCTGCTTTCATGAACTTCAGAGCAAACACCTACTACGATACTCTCAAGATCAAGAACTCCAAGGTTTACTTCTTCCAGAATCAGGAAGGCACCTATGAGGGTGTTGCAAGCCAGGGTTATGAGTCCAACGCCGCAGCAATCGCAGCAGGCAAGGTTATTTACATCAACGTTTACGACTTCTGGGGAGCAGAAGGCTACGTTGACGCTCAGGGTAACGCTTGCCCTCAGTGGGTAGCTTACAACGATGAGACCGTTTACGATACCGCTGCCGCTTGGGCTGCCGGTGCCGCTGCTGACGCTTTCTCCGGTAAAGCTATTTGGGACGCTTACGGAGCAGCTTACCTTGAAGTCGGAGCAGGCTATGAGTCCTGCGCTGCAGTATACGTTGAGAACCTCGTTCGCGACGTAGCGTGGGATACCGTTGGTATCTACTCCATCGACGATGAGAACGCAATCGTAGTTTGCCTCGATAAGTCCTTCTCCTTCCTGCACGAGGACGGTTCTCTCTCCTACCTCGCAGCATACTACATGTCCGGACTTCCCCTCGTTCATAAGGAGAAGTACGAGGCAGCAAAGGTAGCTCCCGCAGACGGTGCAACCCTTTGGACCTCCAAGTACAACTCCTCTCTCGAGACCACCGCAAGCTGGGGTCCCTACAAGCTCGCTGAGTTTGAGGCAGGCTCTTACTACAAGCTCGTTAAGAACGAAAACTGGTACGGTTACGGCATGGAGCAGTACAAGAACCAGTACAACGTTACTTCCGTTTACTGCCGCAAGGTAGAAGAATGGGCTACAAGATGGAACGGCTTCCTCGCAGGTGAATACGACGACGCAAGCCTCCAGACCGAGAACGTAGGCGAATACGCCGACTCCAAGTACGTTTACTATACTTCCACCGCTACCGGTACCTTCGGTATGCAACTTTACAGCAACCTCTCCGTTCTTAAGAACAGCGAGAACAACAACGGTATCCTTGCTATCGACGAGTTCAGACAGGCGTTCAACCTCGGTCTTAACAGAAGCGATATCGTTGAGAAGATCTGGCCCGGCACCGCTATTCCTTGCTTCGGCCTTATCAACGTAGCTTACTACTATGATATCGAGAACGCTCCTAATCTCGCAGACGGCGGTCAGTACCGCAACACCGCGATCGCAAAAGCGGGTGTCCTCCGCGCTTACGGCTTCACTCAGGGTGAGGACGGCAAGTGGTCCTCCGGCGAGCTGACCAACCTCGAGCTTGACGAAGCATACGATGCTCTCACCGGCTACAACCCCACTCTCGCAAAAGAGAAGATGAAGGAAGCAGCTGATAAGCTCGTTGCCAACGCTGAAGAGTACGGCTACGACGCAACCAAGGACATCACCATCGTTTACGGTTCTTCCGTAGATAACGACAAGCAGAGATTCAGAGCTGACTACATCCAGGGCATCCTTGATGATCTCACCAAGGGTACTGCTATCGAAGGCAAGATCAAGATCAAGTTTGACGCATCCGCAGGCTCTAAGTGGGCTGAGGCGTTCAGAACCGGTAAGACCCAGATCGGCTTCGGCTACGGCTTCTCCGGCAACGCATTCAACCCCTTCGATATCGTCGGCGCATTCGTTAACCCCGATGACAACCTCAACTACCATACTTATTGGGATACTTCCGCTATCGACATGACTCTCACTCTTCCCGCAGGCGACTACGAGGGCGCAGGCCAGACCATCACCATGAGTGTTCAGAACTGGTTCTTCTGCCTCAACGGTCTTGCAGAGACTGAGAATCAGGCTAAGAAGTATAACTGGGATGCAGGCAAGGCTCCTGTTGAAGTAAGACTTACCATCCTCTCCGCTCTCGAAGAGCTCACCATCAAGGAGAGCCGCTCCGTAATGCTCATCGCTGAGTCCGGCGGATCCTTCCTCGGCGCTAAGTTCTCTTACTTCTCCGACGAGGAGAACGTATTCATGGGCTTCGGCGGCATGAGATACATTGAAGTTAACTACACCGACGAAGAGTGGTCTGCATACGTTGCTTCCAACAACAACGACCTCGCTGCAGAGTACAAGAAGTCTGAGTGATTTAATAATCTGACCGATTAGAATTACTTAATTTTTCGCAAACGGCGGTGAGCCAAGTGCTCACCGCTGATTTGCGTATTTACGGGACGTTGCCAACACCCGGAAATTCTTTCAAAAAACTACTTTTATTGCAATAATAACCAAATAGCATCTCAAAACAGTAGAATTAACCTCGGTTTGTCTGCATAAGACTATTATTTTATCTGATTATATTAATAACGGTTTACCGTTTAACCTGACATATATTCGTGTAAAGTGCGCCGTTCGGTTGCGCACGGGGCGGACTATGCAATCGTCTTTTACCGCCCGAAGCCATGACTTTGAAAACAACAAAACAGAGGAGAAAAACCTATGTATATGTTTAAATATGTGATGAAGCGTCTGGGGTTGATGCTCTTCACGTTCTTTATCATCTTCACGATGTGTTTCGTGCTTATCAAGCTCCTGCCCATCCCCACCAACGCACTGCCGGGTCAGGATCCTTATATTATCATGAAAACGCTCGAGGGAAGAGGCTGGATCACCAACATCAGGGAGGGTGAAAACGGCGTTTGGGAATACGACCGCGTGCCGATACTTATTCAGTACTGGAACTATATCAAAAGGATAGTCACCCAGGGCGATTTCGGTATCGTAACCACCTACATGGAGTTTAAGAATAACGATATCTGGGAAGTGTTCACGAGCTGCCTGCCCCCCACGGTATTGATCAATATTTATTCTACCCTCATCGGTGTGCCGATCGGTCTCGGTCTCGGTATTATAGCCGCGCTTAAAAAGAATAAGTGGCAGGATCAGGTCATCAATATCTTCATCATCCTGCTGATTTCGGTGCCGTCGATCGTATTGGCGCTGATAATTCAGTACCTGTGCTACTTTAAGATTTCCTGGTTGCCGCCCGTAATGTCGACCAGCAACGCATATTTCACATGGGACGTATTCAAGTCCATGCTCCCGCCTGTATTTGCACTCTGCCTTGGATCGATCGCGTTATACGCGCGTTATACGCGTGCCGAGCTTTCGGAGGTTTTGACGGGCGACTTCATGCTTCTTGCAAGAACCAAGGGCCTTACAAAGCGCCAGGCGATCTTCCGCCATGCGATGCGCAATTCCATGGTCGTCATTTTTCCGTCGATACTCAGTGAGTTCGTTTCCGTACTTTCGGGTTCGCTCATAATTGAGAAGATCTTTTTGGTCAACGGTGTCGGCGGCCTATACCTGAACTCCATCAACTATCAGGACTACGACTTCTTCATGCTGCTGTCCGGCTTCTATACGTTGATCGGTCTGACGGCAGGTATCGTTATCGATATCAGCTACGGCTTTATCGACCCGAGAATCAGAATGGGGGCAAAATAATATGGCAATTTACAAAACAACCAAAATCCCCGATATTCCGGCCGACAAGTTCAAGTTTGCCACCGGACGGGACCTTAAGCACGACAGCAAGTTCGACACGAAGCCCGTAAGCTATTTCCAGGGCGCGTTCAAGCGATTCAGCAAAAACAAGGGCGCGGTCGTAGGCGGTATAGTAATAGCTGTTCTGGTGGTTTTCGCAATCTTTGCGCCGCTTTTCACTCCCTACAAGCCGGCATACTTCGATATGGTGTATGCTTACGTAACGCCCAAGAACGACCTGTTTGTTAACAGCGGCATTGATTTCTGGGATGGCTGCAAGGAAAAGAATACCAGCCGTCTCGCATACCTCAAGGACCTTGCCATTGCCCAGGAGACCGGCAGAGATGTAATTAAGCGCGGCGAGTATACCGTAAGCGCGGACGGATCCAATTATTCCTACCGCTACAATACCTACTACGGTGTCGGATTCGGTAAATATAAGATTATTTCCGCGGAAGAATTCAAATTGATCCAGGAATACCAGAAGGAAACGGGCAGGCAGGTTCTTTACCCCATCGTTCAAAAATCCGACAGACCCTCGCACGTAAAGAACATCGACGACGCCAATATCTACTATAAGATGCAGAATCCGTCGAAGGCTACCGTTACTCCCCTTCTCGACGAGGACGGCAACATTATTCCGAATTACTGGAAATACGAAGAAGGCAGTAAGCCCTCGAGCGTTCCCGAATACGATTCGCTCAGGATCGAGGGCGAGGACGGTATCACCGAGAACGGCACCACCTACTACTATGCTTACGGCAGAATGGTGGACGGCGGTATTGAGGTCAGAGCCGAATACTACGAATACTATACTTTCACCCACACCCAACTGAAGAAAGACGGCATCACGGAGCCTTACTTCCTCTTCGGCACGACCGATACGGGCAAGGATGTATTCGCCTGCCTTGCATACGGTGCAAGATTCTCCTTCATATTCGCAATCGTCGTTGCGGCGGTCAACTTCATCGTCGGCGTTATCTGGGGTTCGATATCCGGTTACTTCGGCGGAAAGGTCGACCTTTTCATGGAGAGAATCAGCGATGTCCTCGGCGCAATTCCGACGATGATCGTAATTACGCTTCTGAAATACCACATGGGAAGCTCCAGCCAGGCGTTGGTCCTCTTCATCGCATTCTTTGCGACGGGCTGGATAGTCATGGCGGGCAGAACGCGTATGCAGTTCTACCGCTTTAAGAATCAGGAATACGTTCTTGCCGCGAGAACGCTCGGTGCGAAGGATTCGAGGATCATGTTCAAGCATATTTTCCCGAACGGCCTCGGTACCATAGTAACCAGCGTTGCGTTGGTTATTCCTTCGATGATCTACTCGGAGACCAGTCTTTCCTACCTCGGTATTATCAACCTTGAGGCGGGAAACACCACCAGTGTCGGTACTCTGATAAGTGCGGGACAGAAATCCATTTCGGTGGAGGGCGCAGCTTATATGGCGTTCTTCCCCTGCATGTTCCTTGTTCTGTTAATGCTCAGCTTTAACTTGTTCGGTAACGGCTTGCGCGATGCGCTAAATCCGTCACTCAGAGGCTCGGAGGATTAATTATGGATAAAGAAATTAAATTATCGGTTAATAATTTGAAGGTCAGCTTCCGCACGGATGCCGGCAAGGTGCAGGCAGTGCGCGATATCTCCTTCGACCTTTACAAGGGCGAAACGCTTGCGATAGTCGGCGAATCCGGTTCGGGCAAGTCCGTTACCTCGAAAGCGATCATGGGAATCTCTGCGGTCAACTCCATTTACGAGGGCGGCGAGATCCTTTACGACGGCCAGGACCTTTTGCGTATTCCCGAGGAGGAAATGCACAAGCTCCGCGGCGACAAGATCGCCATGATCTTCCAGGATCCCCTGTCCTCGCTCAATCCCATTATGCGGATCGGCAAGCAGATCACAGAGGCGATGCTCCTGAAAAACAAGGCGAACCGCAAGGAAGGCCGCGCCGCCTTCAACAAACTGCT
>JBJDZD010000127.1:0-28053 GCA_051867815.1 Eubacteriales bacterium
AAGACCGTTCGTAAGGCAGGAAACAAGCGAGATCGCCAGCCACCGAAAAGAGGATCTTTTGCCGTCATTTTTGCTTCTGTCAACCGAGAAAACGATGCAAAGCACCATCACGCCGATTCCGATATATTGAAGAACATCAATGCTTTCGCCGAAAAACAGTCCGCTGAGTGCGGAGATAAGCGTTGCCAGCGAAACGATTACGGTCGTGTAGGAAAACGGTCCTATCTCAAGCGCCCACATGTAAGTATATATCTGCGCAAGTACGAGCATGCCGAATCCGACACCCATAGCGGCGGAGGCAAATGAAAAATCAACTATTCCGGCCAGAGGGTTCTCCGCCGTCGGGTCTATCGAATAGACGGTGATGAATACAAGACAGCAAAAGCTCATGACGGTGTTGAAGAACCAAAGGCTCTGCCCACCGGCAGGCACGCTATTGTTATAAAGCTTGCGCGCGATATTGTTGCCGAGCGAAAAAGCGAGCGACACGGCAAGAAGTATCGGCACGGGGAGTAATAACAGCATTGATGTTACCTCGGAAAAATTTATCAGTTAATTATACCCCAAAAAGGCCGGTTTGTCAATCTTTTATGCGAAAAAGAAGTCCGCCGAAGCGGACTTCAAATGAGTTTTCTTATTTACCGAACATAACGGCATCAACCTCGTCGAGCGAGGGGAATGCATAGTCGGGCTTCTCTGACACGGTTGCCGCCTCAACGTCCTCGGGAGTGGTCTCACCCGAGTAAACGAGAACTGCGGTAACGCCGTGCTTCTTGCCGAGGGCAATATCGGTGTAAAGTCTGTCGCCGAAGATGCACATCTTATCGGTGGAAATGCCCGTAGCCTCGCTGATCATCTCAACGGTCTCCTTATAGGGCTTGCCGAAGTAGGTGGGGGTCTTGCCCGTCGATGCAGTCACGAAAGCGGCAATGGCTCCGCTGTCGGGGATGAATCCGGTCTCGGTGGGGCAGTTGAAATCGGGGTGGGTGGAAAGATACTCCGCACCGCCGCGAACAAGGCGGCATGCATCGTCCATCTTCTTATAGGTCATGGTGGTGTCGAAGCTGGTAACGACGATATCCGCGCTTTCCTCGTCACCGGTGAGCATATTGATTCCGGCGTCTCGGAAAGACTGTACCAGCTCGTCCGTACCTACAAGATAAACGTTCTTGCCCTCGCGGTGACGGCGAAGGAATTCGATGGTCACGTCGCCCGAGGTCATGATCTCCTCGCGCGTGGGGGAGAAGCCGAGCTTCGTGAGCTTTGAAACATAAAAATCCGAGGTGTGGGATGCGTTATTAGTGAAGAAAAGGACGCGCTTTCCTGCCGCGCGCAGGTTGTTGATGAAGCGGATGGCAAAGGGAAAAACATTGTATCCGAGGTAGATGGTACCGTCCATATCAAAGATATAGAGTTCTTTTTCGTTGAGAATAGAGGTGTCGGGATTCTTAAATTCCATTTTTCTTCTCCGTTTTAAGATATTTTTATATAATAATTATACCATAGACTTGATTTTTTTGCAATAGTTTGCTATAATATTATAAAAATTTTCCCGCGAGGACTTAAATATGGCTGATTATATCATTAAACCCGATAATAAAAAGACCGTCGTCGGCATCGACGTCGGCGGCAGCACGACGAAAATCGTCGGTTTTGCGCCGGGCGGAAAGCTTCTGTGCCCAATGTTCGTTCAGGCAACCGACCCCGTGACCTCGATTTACGGTGCTTTCGGTAAGTTCACCCTTGAAAACGAACTTGCTCTTGACGACATCGACCGCATCATGATGACGGGTGCAGGCAGCCATGCTATCAAATCAAAAATCTACAACCGCGAATGCAAGACCGTTTCCGAATTTGCCTGTACGGGCATCGGCGGACTTTATCTTTCCGGTCTTGACGAGGCGATAGTCGTCAGCCTCGGCACGGGTACTGCCATCATCCACGCCAAGCGCACCCCGGACGGCACCATGACCGACTACCTCGGCGGCACGGGAGTGGGCGGCGGCACGATACTCGGTCTCTCCAAAAAAATGCTCGGCGTCGGCTCGATAGACAATCTCGAACAGCTTGCAGGAGAGGGCAACCTCGGAATGATCGACCTCAGGATCAAGGACATTTCAAAATCCGGCACCTTCAAGGGCGTAAATGAGGACCTCACCGCCTCAAACTTCGGAAATTTATCCGACCTTGCAACGAGCGGCGACATTGCGCGCGGTATCATTAACATGGTCGCCGAGACGGTTGCGATGATGTCGATATTTGCGGCACGCTCGTTCGGGCTTAAGAATATAGTTATGACGGGTAACCTGACCACGGTCAAGATAGTACGCGACACTTTCGCAAGCCTTGCCCCGACCTTCGGCGTCAGCTTCATCGTTCCCGATATGTCGCAGTACGGTACCGTAATCGGCGCGGCACTCCAATGATCGAATCGAATCGGATATCATCACGAAGTGGTTTAATTATAAAAGCTGAGCCAAAGCTTCTGGCTCAGCTTTTTATATTCTCTCCCGAACGCTCAAGGGGTTATCAAGAGCTTGAGTCGGTCAAGCTTCCAGGCGCGCCTGCCGAATATCTCCTTTAAGCCGTGATTTTGAACCAGGGTAAACTCGGCAAAAACGGTACCTCCTGCCGAAACCTCGTAGCGCTTGGTGTCCTCGTCGGAGCCGTTTTCGCAAAACGTAAGCTCCTTGCCGTCTATCAGCTCGGAAAGATATTTTTCCGCGGCTTCACGGTTTTCAAACTGCGAAAGCTCCGAGCCGCCGACGGAAACGAGCGTGTTGGGATCGGGGGTGCGGAAATAGAGGTCAAATATCTTTTGTGCGGTATTTTCCGGCGCGTACTCGTCATACTTAACGAGTGAGCGCGTCAAAGCTCCGAGATACAGCGCCCAAATCAGGTACGAAACCGCAAAGATTGCAAGCCATACGCAAATGAAGGTGAGCCTGCCGCGTGTCATTCTGCTTTTTGATGCCGACATATCAATCTCCCGCCTTTCCGAGCAGCTCGTCTATAACGTCCGAAGGAAGAACGAGCGCGGGTATCCATTCAGCCCCTGCCTCGTATGCCTCACGCACGAGCCTTTCGCGCATAGCGTCACTCGGGCCGTGAGCAATCGTATAGAGCCATGTCCACGCGAGGGTAAAGACAAGGAGCGCGGCAAGCACGATTGATATGAGGGCACGAACGAGTACAACTCTGCCGAGCAGCTTGTTTTCTCCCTTCGGCTTGCGTCGGTTCTGCGTTTCGTCCACGTTAAAGGATTTGTATTTTCTTTCAACTTGATTATTCATTTTACACCGTTAATAAGTTTAGTAAGCTCGTCGGAGAGGCGGCAGAAATCGCTGACGGAAAGCCGCTCTCCGCGGATGTTGGCATCAAAGCCGCAAGCCGTTATGACATCGGTAATATCCGCTTTGGAAAGCTCGCCGAATCCTGCGCTGAGGGCATTGGGGAGGGTCTTTCTTCTTTGCTCGAACGCGGCGCGCATGGTGCGGAAGAAGATTTTTTCATCCGCCGGCTTGCAGGGGCGATCGCGGTATATGCCGATGCGGACGACCGCCGAATCCACCTTGGGCGGCGGCAAAAATTTGCCTGCCGGAACCCCGAAGAGCTTCTCGCAAGTGCCGAAATAATTGAGATACGCCGTCACCGAGCCGTAGTCCGGCGTGCCGGGGAGGGCGCAGAGCCTGTCCGCAACCTCGGATTGAATCATGACCGTAATGCTGTCGAAGGGCAGGCGCAAGTCAAGCAGCTCAAGCAATATGGGCGTGGTGATATAATAAGGTAGGTTTGCGCAAACCGAAACGCCGCCCCTCTCAAAAGCATCGCCGAGAAGCTCGCGGATATCGACCTTCATAACATCGGCGTTTATCACCTTTACGTTGCGGTGTTCGCCGAGGGTATATTTGAGCAGCGGAATGAGGCCGCGGTCTATCTCAAGGGCAATAACGTTTTCGTAGCGAAGCGCAAGCTCGTGTGTCAGCGAGCCGCAGCCTGCGCCGATCTCAAGCACGGTTTTGGTATTCGGATCGCCGCAGGACTCGGCTATGTCGGCAACGACGTCGCGGTCCGTCAGGAAATTCTGCCCGAACTCCTTGCGGAAGGTCAGACCGAACATAGCCATGGTATCCTTTATTGTTCTTATATCGCAAAGATTCATTTGATTTACCTTCTGTGTGAAGTATCAAGTATAAGCGCGGCGCCGGGGTTGAATTCCTTGCCGGTACACACCGCCGGAAGTGTGACGAACTCGCGGCCGATATCTATACTGTAAGCGCCGGGGTGGTAATGTCCGCAAATGACGAACTCGACCATGTCCCTGCCCTCGTTGCCGATAACGTCCAGCACCTCGTAGGCATTGCGCACGATGTGGCGTTCCTCGACGCCGATATCAAGGCATTGGTGGCAAAGGATCCAGAAGCGGCTTCCCTCGGGGGCGTTGAGAAAAAGCTCGCGCAGAGCCTCAACCTGATCCTCCGGAATGTACGAATCCGTCCAATCAAAGCGCCCCTTGCCGTAGCGCGTGCCGTCCGACGAATAGTTGGCATCAAGGAAAACGAGATTTACCTCGCCTGCCTTACAGACGAACGGGGGAACCACGAAATCGGAGATGCGATAGAAGGTGTCTCCGTCGAGATGATGAAAATCGTGATTGCCGCGCATGACAAGAACCGGCACGGAGCTGTCACGAATTATCTTTGCCAAACGAGAAAGATGTTCCATGTCGTCGGCACGGCTGATACTACCGGAAAGGACGTCTCCGAGGCAAATCGCAAGATCGACCTCCCGGCTTTCAAAATCCGCGAGGAGCTTTTGAAGCTTTGCCAGAGAACGGGACGGGTATCTGTCGCCGTCAACTATCTCTTCCCTTCCGCAATGGAGGTCGGAAAAAAATGCTATCTTCATCTGAATAATCCTCAAATTAATTTATACATAATAATGATACTATATATTTTGCAAATAGTCAAGAGGAAAAATGAAAAAAATATTTCCATACTTTCCAAGCACATTGTCCGTGAACTGCAGTGTTGACAAAAAGGGTGCCGCCGAAGCGACACCTTTATCAATTGGCAAAATGCGTGATGTGTATGCGTCGCCGTCGGCAATCTGTCGCACTTGTTCAACCTTGCAATAAACAGCACAGGCAAGCACTTAATATGCTTGCCTGTGCTCATTGTAAATAACTATGTATATAACATCAATTTATAGAAAATAGAATTATGAGATTTTCTGTTTAGCCATGAAAACAGGACATGGGGGACCGCTGCAAACAACACGCGTCCATGTCGTGTTTGTTTGTTTGTTACAGATTTCACATACATCTGCATACTCGAAATAATGACGAGCGCCCGAATGATATTGGTTACCGGTATATTGGTTCTCATAATCGTGATACCTATAGATAGCGTATCTATATTCTCCAGTATAAGGATTTGAATAATATTCTGGCGGAATACGGTCAATGGCGTGTATGTAAACACCCGCTTGCCCCCACTTGGAGCAGATAGTCAACTCTCCGGAAGAACTTACACTATACACAACCCCTGAATGTAACGGATGGTTATTAGCATCCACACATACAATAATATCTTTTGCTTGAGCAGCAACCGATTCTATTGCTGTACAACCGCTATCGTACAAAAATTGCGTTATATCCATTATCCAGTACGGATTACTAGTAGAAAATCGATACCAAGCGTACGAGTGGCAATTATAAACAGTAGATGGATCATCCAAACGGGTGTTACCGGCATAATCATAGCTATTATTAATGTCTGTGATTTCCGATGACGACCATTCACGATGAGGAGTGGCATACTTCGACATCACGGTTATTCGCTGTGCTTATTGTTCCAGCCGAATAATATCGTATATTGTTGATTGTACCTACAAGGTCTCCGACTGATGATGTAACAACTTCAGATGTGGTATATAGGCTTTGAAGATTTGGACATCTTGTAGCGATAGATGGCAAATCAGATATAATCGACTTCACCAAAGGCTGAGCTAACAACTTCTCGAATTTGGTTCTATCCAGTTCATCGCTTTTCGAACCATTTAGAATGCTTTCAGCGTAATTTTCCAGCACATCTATGCAGTCCTCTCTGGAAATAAGTTCACGGAAAGCCTCATGGCACGAAAAATCAATTTCTCTTTCTTCAAGCGTTGAAGAACAAGAAAAAATCTGTTGTCCCATAAATGGAGATTTTAGGAAATACTCTAATAACTCAATGGTAGAAGCGGATATGATTTCATCCGGGACACATAAAAGCCATTCATAATATTCCGAATCAACTGAAGCAGTCATCACATAGTCGGAACTTATAAATGTTTCGGGTTCTTCTGCAACTATCTCAGAAGAGATCAATTTTGCATTGGTAATCGAAGGTTCTTCATTGCCGTTGGATACATCATTTTCTTCAACATGTGAATGTTCTGCCTGAACAAATACGGTCATTGATGTAGAGCAACATACCAGAACCACCAATATCAAAGAAATAATTTTCTTAAACATATCTTCAGATCCTTTCTTAATAATCAGTAGGGATGTGTAAAACTCCATTTTACTCACAGAGAGATATGGTGCAAAAGCTATGCAACAACATCAATATACAATGTGGTGCTTTTTCTTTTGCACATCTCTGTTAATTAGGTTAAAATTAAAATGATAATATAGAGCGCATAAGCAGACAAGCACCCTTTTGACTTATGCGCTTATCCTAAGACCTTTGCTTTGTCCTCCCCATAACCGAGAGCGGTACAAAATATGATTTCGCATAAAATCAAACAGTTTGTTGATACGAATATTCATGATGCCACCTCCGATTATAAAGCGTCGGATTTCAAATACAAGTATCCGCATGAGAATTATAACATGAATTCAGCAAAATGGAAGAGCTTTTGCCGTATTTTTCAAAAATTTTATGTAGTGTTACAATAGATGTGAGACCGAAATTTAAAAAAGTATAGAAAAAGTGATTGAGTCATGTTAAAATAATGTTACCCCTAACAAACTCTAACAGAAAGGACTAAACCACTTCATGAAACATTATACCGCAAACAAACGCTATTGTCCACATGAAATTACAACAAAATTACATAAAGAGCAGAGTAAAATAATTGAGATGATTCGATTCATGTCAGTATACCCCTTTCGCAAAAAATATTTCAAAGCCAAAAAGCACATTGACAGACTGTAAAGTAAACGATCAGTTAACAAACACGTTCAGAAAATCTCTTATGGAGATAGTTGCGAATACGTTAATGTGATTCTCCCCTGAGATACTGTATTTATCTTTTTCCATCATGTTCATCAGAGTATCGTAGTATTGACCAAACGTATAAGAAAAATCGTTTTCTTCGCCACGTCGTCCGTCGGAATAGACAGTGTATAAGTGGAAAGAAAGGTAATATTCACCGTCCAGACAGACACAAGGTATCGTATTCATGCTGTGATAATAAATTGACTTACAATAATACATCGTGCTTGTATTTTGAGAAAATCGATTCAAATAGCAATTCGGATAGTTTAAGTAGATAAAGGTATCATCGAACACAACGCGATCGTTGACGTTTACTCCGTTTTCAAACGTTGGTTTGAAGATTTGGAAATGCTGTATATCGGGAACCTTTCTTTCGTTTGAAATAATATCCGTGACGGTTAACGCCCTGTTGATCTGGAACACCACAGCCCATTTCATATCGTTATAGTATTCCTGAACGTCGGCCTCACTCTTATATCCAACCCAAGTATAGTTATCGGCACAGCAATATCCGAACTCAAAATGATCTTCCGCAGGATTATAATAGCCGCAAACGAAATAGTAGTCGGTAGGATCAAATGCCACGTGCAAGGGCTGTATTCCGCTTTTTACGTCATTGATCTTTTGAGCAAATGATCTGCCAATTATTTCGTAATCCGTCAAATACTGCTCCAAATAAGCAACCAACGTAGCAACAAGATCGCTGTTTTTGTCTATCTCGCCCTCGAAAGCGTCGGCATCCGAAGTGTTTTCCTGCTCCGGCTCTTTTTCACCGTTGGAATCGCCCCGAATCAAACACCCCGAAAAGCACATAAGCAATAAAGCGCAAAGCAAAACAAATGAAATAATTTTATTCATATTAGTACGTCTCTTTCAAAAATATTTCAAAATCAAAAAAGTACATAGATAGTCTGCCAAGCAGTTCAACCCATTCGCTCTTATATTACCGTTTTTAGTTGCCCTCTTTGCCGGTGAAAGCGACATTCGAATACTTTCTGCGACAGGTTAAGCTGCTGATTTTGAACGAAATTCATAATATCACCTCCAACCAATGTATTGTCATCATCAGTATAGCATGTTTTTCCTCAATTGTCAAGAATTTTTCCAAGCGCATTGTCTAACGAATGGACAAAAAATGGAAAAATTTCCATGCAAAAAGCGTTTTGACGGTTTTTAGCCTTCAAAACGCTTTTAATGCTGTGTTTTTCCACCTTGGCAAGTATGAGCGGAATAGATATCACGATTTTTTCTGCAATTAAGATTGATATTATCAAACAATTAATGAAATCGCGCAGAGCGCGATGAAATCCGAGTGTAGCTCGGATGAAATCTTCGGCTGAAGCCTCAGGCGAAATTAAATCCGCCGCGTCCTTCTCCCCGCGAAGCGGGATTTCATCGCGAAGCGATTTCATCCACACAAGTGGATTTATTCCGCTATCGGCGGATTTAGTTGAAAAAAGCCAAGTCGAAAGACTTGGCTGTCGAAAGACTTGGCTTTTTTCTGGAGCTGATGGAGGGATTTGAACCCTCGACCTGCTGATTACGAATCAGCTGCACTACCCCTGTGCTACATCAGCGAGCCATAATATTATATCACAAAGAAACGGATTTTGCAATACCTTTTTTGCATTTTTTTGATTTTTTATGCCCGATTGCCGAAAAAGCAATCGGGCATAAACCGTTCAGGCGTTAACTTGCTTGAACTGTGCGCCGTAAAGGTCGGCGTAGAAACCGTTTTTATTCATCAGCTGTTCGTGGTTACCCTGCTCGATGATCTTGCCGTCCTTCATAACCAGTATGCAATCGGCGTTCTTGATCGTTCCGAGGCGGTGGGCGACGATAAAGGACGTTCTGCCCTCCATCAGCTTCTCAAAAGCCTCGCTTATCTTTATCTCGGTGCGCGTATCTATTGAGGACGTAGCCTCGTCGAGAATGAGCATCGGGGGCAGGCAGAGCATAACTCGCGCAATGCAGAGCAGCTGCTTCTGTCCTTGGGAAAGCCTGCCACCGTCCTCGCCGAGAGGCGTATCGTAGCCCTGTGGCAGACGTTTGATAAAGGAGTGTGCGCGTGCGGCTCTTGCCGCCGCTTCGACCTCCTCGTCCGTCGCATCGGGGCGTCCCATGGTCAAATTCTCACGAATAGTACCCGAAGACAGCCACGTATCCTGAAGCACCATACCGAACGACGAGCGCAGACTGCGGCGACTGATGCGCGAGATCGGCACGCCGTCCACCTCAATGCTGCCGCCCGTCGGCTCGTAGAATCGCATAAAGAGATTGATGAGCGTCGTTTTACCGCAGCCCGTGGGACCGACGATGGCAATTCTCTGCCCGGGCTTTGCCCGGAAGTTCAGCCCCTCCATGAAGGGCTTTTCATTATAGCTGAAGGCAAGGCCGTGTGCCTCAAGCCTGCCCGAAAGCTTTTCGGGGTCAAGCTCGATGCTGTCTGTATCCGGCTCGGGCATTTCCTCTGCGTCAAGAAGCTCGAAAACGCGGAGCGCGCTCGCAAGCGAGGATTGAAGCTCGGTAACAACTCCGGAAAGCTCGTTGAAGGGCTTGGCGTAGTTCGATGCGTAGGTCAAAAGGCAGGAGATGTCGCCGGCGGTTATCGTGCTTCCCGTACCTATCGAAAACAGTGCGGAAACGAGTGCAACGCCGCAGTAAACGAGGTTGTTTACAAATCTCGTTGCCGGGTTGGTAAGCGACGAATAGAACACCGCCTTCGTTGCGACCGTTCTGTACCGTTCGTTCAGCTCATCGAAGCGCTCAAGGCTGTCCTTTTGATGGGAGAAAGCGGTAATCACGTCGCGTCCTCCGACGCTTTCATCAATGAGAGCCGTCTGCTCTGCGGCGGTCTCGGTGCGCTTCTTAAAGAGGGAGAAGGTCTTTGACGCAATGAATCCGGCAACGAACATCGACATCGGCGTAAGCACCGCAACTATCAGCGCGACCTTCCAATTTATGATGATCATGAAAACAAGCGTAATGATAACGCCCAGAACGCTTGAATAAAGCTGGATAAGTCCCGTCAAGAGGCCCTCGGAAAGG
Source organism: Eubacteriales bacterium (assembly GCA_051867815.1). Classification (GTDB taxonomy): domain Bacteria; phylum Bacillota; class Clostridia; order Oscillospirales; family CAG-272; genus CAG-390. The sequence goes on from JBJDZD010000127.1 coordinate 10,314, forward strand.
CGGTCGGTGTCTGCAATGATGCGCGAAAGGACATCGCCCGACGGATGGCTGTCAAAGTACGATACGGGCAGGCGCTGGAGCTTGCGTATCGCCTCGGCGCGAATGTCGCGGACTATCATGGTGCCGGCACGGGTTGCGATGAGGCGCACAAGCCAATCAAGTACTGCTCCGGCAAGCGTGAGTGCAAAAATAACGGGGATTATCCTTGCAATTCCCTCAAAGTCGACCTTACCGGCTTCAACGATGAGATCAATGCCCTCGCCAACGAGGACGGGAATGAAATGCGACATCAGCGCGGATGCCGCCGCAAACAAAAATGCGATAACGAACAGAGGCAGGAAACGTCGCGAGAAGCCGAGAAGTCTGCCGATGACGTACTTCTGCTCCGACTTTGAAAGCTTTTGTGAGTTTTTAGCCATCAGTTTTCACCTCCGTACTGCGTTGCATATATCTCGCGGTAGACCTCGCAGGTGCCGATAAGCTCATCGTGAGTTCCGATGCCTGCCGCTTCGCCGTCGTCAAGAACCACAATGCTGTCCGCATCCATTACGGCAGACGGCCTTTGCGAGATAATGACGGTGGCAGGTGCATCCTCAAGCTTTGCTATATTGGTTCTGACCTTGAGGTCGGTTGCAAAGTCGAGAGCCGAAAAGCTGTCGTCAAGAATGAGTATTCTGGGCTTGCGGATAAGGGCCCGGGCTATGGCAAGACGCTGGCGCTGTCCGCCGGAGAAATTTGCTCCGCGCGCTTCAACGCGAGCCTCAATGCCGCCCTCCTTTGCAAGGACGAAATCAAGCGCACCTGCAGCGTCAAGTGCCGCGCGGATATCGTCGTCCGTGGCGTTCGGGTTGCCCCAACGCATGTTTTGTGCGACCGTACCCGCAAAAAGATGCGATGACTGCGGTACTATTGCGATCAGCTTGCGCAGGTCCATAACGGAATAATCCTTGACGTTCTTACCGAACACGCGGACCTCGCCGCCCGTTGCATCGTAAAATCTCGGAATGAGATCGATGAGGGTGGTCTTGCCCGAGCCGGTGCCGCCGAGAACGCCGAGGCGTTTGCCGGCTGCAAGCTCAAAGCTGATATTCGAGAGCGAATTGCCCTTGCTGTCCCTGTATCGGAAGGAAACCGAGCAAAATTCGATTGCAGGTGCGCTTTGGTCAATCTGTGTCTGCTCGTGTTCCTCATCACTTTCAAGCGGAAGCGCAAGCACGCCCGAAATCCTCTTGGCGCACGCGCCGGCTTTGGTGAGCGTGACGATGAGGTTTGCGAGCTTGACAAGCTCCACGAGTATCTGAGACATGTAATTCCAAAGCGCAATGATCTGTCCCTGTGTCAGCCTTCCGGAATCAACGGCAAGTCCGCCGTTTTTGACTATCATGATTATCGCGATATTGACGATGATGTAGGTCAGCGGATTGAGAAGCGAAGAAACACCGCCCGCGAAGATGCTTTCCTTTGAATGAGCGTCGTTTGCTTCGTCAAAGCTATCCACCTGCTCGTCCTCGTGATTGAAGGCGCGGATAACGCGCACGCCGCGGAGATTATCGCGCGTGTGACGGGTGAGTCTATCGAGCTTCGCCTGCACCTTTGCAAACATCGGAATGCCGAGAAGTATGATCGCAAAAACGATCACGGCAAGCGCCGGAACGGCAAGCACGAATATCAGCGACATCTCCGGGTCGGTTATATAAGCCATGACAACGGCACCGAAAACTATAAACGGTGAGCGCAGAAGCAAGCGCAAGCCGAGGTTGAGGCCGTTTTGAACGCGATCGACATCGGCGGTAAGTCTGGTCAGAAGCGCAGAAGCGCCCGCCTTGTCCGCTTCCTCACGGGGAAGATACAGCAGATGCTTGAACAGGTCGCGGCGCAAAGCGCAGGAGAATCCGACGGCAGCCTGCGCCGAAAAATATTGCGAGGTCAAAGAAAGCGCCATGCCGACGGCACCGCAAAGCACCATAAGTCCGCACATGCGCCAAACGAGCGACGGGTCGCCTCCCTCTCCCACTCCCTTGTCGATGATCTCGGCAACGAGGATAGGAACGAAAAGCTCAAGCAGAGCCTCTCCGAGCTTCATAAAGGGCGCGGCGAAGGTCTGCCGCCGATAACCCTTCGTGTACTTCCATAGTCTTTTCATAATTCCACTCTCAAAATTTCATTATTGTAATATTATATCATATAATCGTTGAAATAACAATACCAAAAACGAAATTATCAAGCCAAACTGACAAAAATTGACTACCCTATTGACATTTTTATCTTAATGAGATAAAATATACATATCAAATAGCGGAGGAAAAACATGAAAAACAAGTTATTCAGAGCTTTTGCGCTGTGCTTGGCTCTTCTCACGGTCTGCGGATGCGTTCCCGACACCCCGGCCGACACAACCGATGTTGAGGCGGATGTCACTCCCGAGGTGAGCACCGACGAATCAACTACAGAAGAAACCACGAATGAAGGAACCACCGAGGAGGCAACGAAAGACCCCATGGAAGGCTTGACCAATCCCTACACTCCCCTCAATTATGAGGACATGAAGGCTATGTGGCTATCGCAATTTGATCTGAGCAGCGTTTACTGCTCCTCCGGCGCACAGAGAAGCGAAACGAGCTACCGCGCCTATGTTGAAAAAATACTTGACAATGTCAAAGCAAACGGCTTCAACACCGTTATCGTTCAGGTTCGCCCGAATGCGGACAGCATGTACCCCTCCGAATACTACCCAATGTCGAAATACGTTGTGGGGAGCTACGGTATGAAGGCGCAGTATGACCCCTTTGTCATCATGGTAGAGGAAGCGCACGAACGCGAGCTTTCCGTTCAGGCGTGGATCAACCCCATGCGCGCCATGTCAACCTCGGAGATCTCCTCCGTTTCAAACGACTACCTTATCAAGCAATGGTACAAGAACACCTCCAAGCGCGGCAAATACGTCGTTGCAAACGGCAATAACTACTATCTCAACCCCGCATACGAGGATGTACGCGAGCTGATCATTAACGGTGCACGAGAGATTATGCTCAAATACAACGTTGACGGCCTTCACATGGACGACTACTTCTACCCCACCGACGACGCATCCTTTGATTCTGCGGCATACAAGGAATACAAGGCAAACGGCGGCACAAAGACCCTGCTGAATTTCCGCAAGGAAAATCTCAACCTCCTTGTTTCCGGGCTTTACTCCGCAGTCAAGGAGATCAACAAGGATATGATCTTCGGTATCAGCCCTGCCGGCAATATCAACAACGTTCGCGGTGACGGCGCGGACGTCGACACATGGTGCGCCAATGCAGGATACATAGATTACATCTGCCCCCAGGTCTATTTCGGACTTGAGCACCAGACCTATGATTTCGTCAAGGTTTGCAATACGTGGCAGAACATTATAAAGATCGACAGCGTCAAGCTCATAATCGGCATGACCCTCGGCAAAGCGAAGTCCAAGGTGGACAACTACGCAGGAACGGGCAAAAACGAATGGGCTGAGCATGACGACGTTCTCAAGCGCTGTCTGGAGCATACGGCAACGCTTGATAAATGCACGGGCGTGGCGTACTTCTGCTATCAGTATTTCTACAATCCCACCTCGGGCGACGAGGAATCCGCAACCAAGAAAGAAAGGGATAATTTCATTCCCTTGCTGAAAGATATCTCGTGGAAATAATAATATGAGCGGCAGCCGATTTCGGCTGCCGCTCACTTATTAATAGTTTAGTCCTTCTTGAAGGTTCTGACGTCTTCGAGAATGCGCTTGAGGAATGCGTCGACGGCAAGTGCGCCGATGTCGCCGTCCTTGCGATGACGAACGGCAACCGTGCCCTCCTCCATCTCCTTATTTCCGATTACGAGCATATAAGGAGTTTTGTCGAGCTGTGCCTCGCGTATCTTGCGGCCGATGGTCTCATTTCTGGCGTCGATCTCAACGCGCAAGCCTGCGGCATCGCACTTTGCCTTAACTTGCTTTGCATAGTCAAGCTGTTCATCGCCGAAGGGCAGTATCTTGACCTGCGTGGGCGCCATCCATGTGGGAAGCGCGCCTGCGTATCTCTCAAGCAGATATGCCAGCGTACGCTCGTAGCAGCCGAGAGAGGTGCGGTGAATGATGTAGGGGCGAACCTTCTTGTCGTTCTGGTCGGTGTATTCCATGCCGAACTGCTCTGCAAGGAGCTGGTCGACCTGAATGGTTACGATGGTATCCTCCTTACCGTGAACGTTCTTGTACTGAATGTCGAGCTTGGGGCCGTAGAAAGCCGCCTCGTCAATGCCTATGGTATAGTTGATGCCGAGGTCGTCAAGTATCTTGCCCATAATGCTCTGTGCTTCCTCCCATTGCTCGGGAGTTCCGATGTACTTCGTGCCTGCCTTTGCGGGATCCCACTGCGAGAAGCGGAAGGTGCAGTTTTCAAGCATGCCGACGGTGTCGAGAACGTACTTTGCAAGGTCAAGGCACTCCTTGAATTCAGCCTCGAGCTGATCGGGGCGAAGAATGTAGTGACCCTCGGAAATGGTGAACTGACGAACGCGGATAAGACCGTGCATCTCGCCCGAATCCTCGTTTCTGAACAGAGTGGAAGTTTCGGTCAGTCTCATGGGCAGATCGCGGTAGGAACGCGCGCGGTTGAGGAATACCTGATACTGGAAGGGGCAGGTCATGGGGCGGAGCGCAAAGCACTCCTTGCTTTCGTCATTCGGGTCGCCCAGGACGAACATGCCGTCAAGGTAATGATCCCAGTGGCCGGATATCTTGTAAAGATCGGACTTTGCCATCAAGGGAGTTTTGGTCAGCATACAGCCGCGCTTTGCTTCCTCATCCTCGATCCAACGCTGAAGTATCTGAATTACCTTTGCGCCCTTGGGAAGCATGACGGGGAGACCCTGACCGATGACGTCGACCGTGGTGAAATATTCAAGCTCGCGGCCTATCTTATTGTGGTCGCGTTTCTTTGCCTCTTCAAGAGCGGTCAGATATGCATTCATCTCCTCCTTTGAGGGGTACGCGATACCGTAAACGCGCTGGAGCATCTTGTTTTTCTGGTCGCCCTTCCAATATGCACCGGTGCATTGCGTCAGCTTGACGGCGCGAACGGCGGCGGTGGAGAAAAGATGGGGGCCTGCGCAGAGGTCGGTAAACTCGCCCTGGCGGTAGAAGCTGATGACCTCTCCCTCGGGAAGCTCCTCAATGAGCTGTACCTTATACGGCTCGTTTCTCTCCTTCATAAAGGCAATGGCCTCGTCACGGGGAAGTTCAAAGCGCTCTATGCGGTGGTTTTCGCGCATGATCTTCTTCATTTCGGACTCGATGCTCTTGAGTATTTCCGGGGTGAAGGAAATCTCGCTGTCAAAGTCGTAGTAGAAGCCGTTGTCAACAGCCGGCCCGATGGTCAGCTTGGTCTCGGGATACAGGCGCTTGACCGCCTGAGCGAGAATGTGGGATGCCGTGTGGCGGTATACCTTCTTGCCCTCCTCATCGGCAAAGGTGAGAAGGATAACCTCGTCGCCTTCCTTGACGGGAGCCGACATTGCGCTGACGATGCCGTTGACCTTAGCCGCGATATGCTCGCGCGCAACGACGCCTGCGGCAGATGCCGCTTCAAAAACGGTAGCAGCGTTCTCTACCGAATAATCAATAGAGTTGATTTTGATGTTCATATGATATTCTCCTGAAATAATAATTTTTACAAAAAATCCCCCGACGGCATAGTCTTGCCGTCGGGGCGCTTTTGGGCGCGGTTCCACCCGAATTTATAACTTTAACTTATATTCATAATGACACACCGGTGGTACCCCTTGCTTTGACGTCGGATACTTTCAGCATACGCATCCTCTCTGTGGACGGCAGTGGGCAGGGACGTGTCCGTTGCATTTTTTGATATTATACACCTACTTGTCGGATTTGTCAAGAGGTTAGCGCAAAATTATTTGCGGTTCGCGTGAGGATTGACAAAGCAACGCCAATCAAGATCACCGCGATCAAGAGCCATGATAAGAGCCTCCGCCGTGCCGATATTGGTGGCTACGGGTATATTATACATGTCGCAAAGGCGCAAAAGCTCGTTTGAACGCTCGTTGATAAGAACGGCGGGATCGGTATCACGGAAATCGATCAAAAGGTCGATCTCGTTGTATGCGATTCGCTGAGCGATCTGCTCCTCTCCGCCTTGGTCTCCCGTAAGAAGGCGCTCGATTTTGAGACCCGTCGCTTCGGCAATATACTTCGCCGTAATGCTGGTGGCACAGAGGTTATGCTTGCAAAGAATGCCGCAATACGCCGTGCAAAACTCCGCCATAAGCTCTTTCTTCTTGTCGTGAGCAACTATTGCTATTTCCATTGGTCTCATCCCTTTCTCGGTAAATTTATGAATAAAGCAGTTTTCTTCTCTTTTTCTCCGGAAGATAGGACATTATCGGTATCCTCTCTCCGCATATACGGCGTGCAAGCTCCTCAAACGCCTCGCAAACCTTTTCGCGGTCGCGGCGCATCTCACAAACGAGCTTACCCGATATTTGTGCCTTTTCAAGCAATCTTGAATCCGGAATAACGCCGATCAGCGGCACGTGCGTGCGGTCGATAAGCCAATTGAGGCCGGGGCTTGAACCGTCGAGAACGCTCTTTTGGTCGTATCTGTTGATAATGAGATATTGCTCCGATACGCCAAGCTCCTCAAGCTGATAGCCCGTCTTTTCCGCACCTCGCACGGTTGTCGGCTGATGCGAGGTAACGATGAGCGCGCCGTCCGCCATTTTTGCAACGGTGGATAGCGTTCCGTCGAGAGCGCCCGGGGTATCAATAAGTATATATTCGCAGAAAAACTCCTTTGCGGCGGTACGTACCGCATCGGCAAACTGCTCCGCGGTAAACTCGTCGTACTTGAAATGGGGCGCGGCAATGAAATTGAACCTCGGCTCACGGGCATCCTGCATAACGACCCTTGATGCGTCGGCACGACCCGTTACGAGATCGCAAATATCGTAAACAACGTCCTCCTCACAGCCGAGGATCAAGTCAAGCGAGCGATTGGAAAAGTCACAGTCCACAAGCAATACCCGCTTACCGAGAGAGGCAAGCGCCATGGCGACATTGGCGGCAACAGTCGACTTGCCGACACCACCCTTGCAAGAGGTTATGAGAAACGTTTTCGCGCGCTGAGGAGCGCCCGAATTGATATTTTCCATTTCAATACCTCCCGCAAACAAATATCTACAATATTATACCATACAAGGAGCAGAAATGTCAATTACTTTGAAAATATTTTTGACCGAAATTTTATTGATAATTCAATCGCGTCGCTTTATTCGGTAACATCAAGTATCAAAAGCGAAGGCTTTCGGCTTGCAACACAAGCCGAAAGCCTTCGCTCTTTAATCTTCGGGATATACCGCTCTGCATCCGCCGATGAGTTTGGGACGCGTGCGAGCGCAGGTGATGGTCGCGTTTCCTATCTTTGAGAGACTTACGCGAACGGGCACCGCGACCGCCTTAAGGTGCATGCCGATAAGGGTCAGCCCGATATCCATGCCGGCGTGTGCGGCGATACTCTCAACTGCCACGGGGCAACTTAGCTCGCTCCAGACCTTGGTTGCCCACGAGCCGCCGGCGTGTGGCTGTGGCATAACGCAAACCTCGTCCAGCTTGTACTTCTCCGCACATTCGCGCTCAACGATGAGTGCGCGATTCAAATGCTCACAGCATTGCGCCGCAAGGTAAATGCCCTTCTCCTTCAGAATTGGCATAACGGCGGAAAATATCGCATCTGCCGCCTCTGCGGACGAGTTTTTGCCTATGCGTCCGCCGGCGACCTCGGAGGTCGAGCAACCGATAACGAGAATATCTCCGTTTTTCAGCTTTGCCTCGGCAAGCAACTCGCGAAGCGCCGTTTCGGCTTCAAGCTTCACTTTATCAAAAAACTCGCTCATTTTCAGCCTCTGTATGCATCCTCGTCGCAGAATACGTACACGTTCTTATGCGAACGCAAGAGCGTTACGGGAGCATTCGTGGTATATTTTCCGCTCAAAAGAGCCATCAAAGCATCATGCTTTTCCTTGCCGGAAACAACCAAAACTATGCACTCCGCGGACATGATGCCGTCCAGTCCCATGGTTATGGCGTGGCGCGGAACATCTTCGCGGCCTGCGAAAAAACGGGAATTGGCATCTATCGTACTTTCGCAAAGCGATGTCAGATGCGTTGCACCGATGAGAGCGTCGCCCGGCTCGTTGAAGCCGATATGACCGTTTCTGCCAACACCGAGGAGCTGAATGCCTATGCCGCCTGCCGCCGCGATCTTTGCATCGTACTCCGCGCAAAAGGAGTCCGCGTCCTTGCAAAGCCCGTTGGGGACGAAGGTGTTTTCCTTATTGATATTTACGTGATCGAAAAGATGCTCGTCCATAAAGCGACGGTAGCTCTGCTCGTGCGTAGGTTCTATTGGATAGTATTCGTCAAGATTGTAGGACTTGATACCCGAAAAATCCAGCTTTCCGGCTTTGTAGTCGTCAATCAGGCAGGCATAGATACCCTCCGGAGACGAGCCTGTGGCCAATCCGAGGATGCCATTGGGATTTTCTCTTATATAGTCGGCAAAAACGTCTGCCGCGCGGCGCGACATTTCCGCATAATCCTTGCAAACGACGATTCTGTTTTCGGTAAGCATATTTTTGCACCTCTTTTACTTTACTGCTTATATTATACTATCTTTCGGCGAGTTTTTCAAGTCTTTTGATACTATTTTTCACCGTCAAAAAGGAAAAAACGAGCCAAGTCGGCGACTTGGCTCGTTTTTTGATTATTCTGCGTCCTCAGCGTAGCCGCCGTCGATCTCTTCCTCGGTGGGCTCTTCTGCGGTCTCCTCAAGGAGAGCGCGGATGGAGAGGCTTACTCTCTGCTGCTCATCGTCGATCTTGGTGATCTTAACGGTAACGGTCTGGCCCGGAGTGAGAACGTCGGCAGGGTTCTCAACACGGGTAAGAGCGATCTGAGAAACGTGGATAAGGCCGTCAACATCATCGGTGATCTTTGCAAATGCACCGTAGGACATGATGTTGGAAATGGTTACGTCGATAACGTCACCCTCTGCGTACTGAGACTTGAATACCTTCCAAGGATGGGTCTCCTCGGTGCGGTAGCCGAGAGTGATCTGCTTCTTCTCAAGATCGAAGGACTTAACGAATACGGTAAGCTCGTCGCCGATATTGAGGATATCGGAGGGCTTATGTATCGGCTTCCAGGACATTTCTCTCTTGTGAAGCATACCGTCTACTCCGCCGAGGTCGATGAATGCGCCGTACTCGGTCATTCCTCTTACCTTACCGGTGTAGGTCTTTCCGACTTCGATCTCGGACCAGAAAGCGGCCTCGAGAGCACGTCTCTCTTCTCTTACGGAAGCGCGGATGGAACCGACGGCGCTCTTGCCGCCCTTTACCTCGATGACCTTGAACTTAACGGTCTGTCCTACGAGAGTACTGAGGTCGCCGCCCTTCGGAACTGTGGTCTGCGATGCGGGTACGAAAATTCTTGCGCCGTAGAGCTTGATTACTACGCCGCCTTTGACAGCCTCGGCAACAACACCCTCAAGGTTCTCGCCGCTTTCCTTGGCATCAACGATGATATGCCAATTCTTGTCAAGATCTGCGCGCTTTTTGGAAACGGTTGCGCATCCGTCAACATCACTGACGCGGATAACAAATACATCTATCTCGTCACCGATCTTGTACTCGGAACTCAGCTTCAGAGAAGCATCGTCGGATATCTGATCGGCGGTCAGTATGCCGGTAACTTTAGCGCCGAGGTCGAGCTTGATCTCAACGTCGTTTACTGCGATAACAGTACCGGTAACGGTGTCTCCTGAACTTAAAGTTTTGATTGCTGAGTCGAGCATTTCGTCAAAGCTTACTTCGGCTTTGTCGATCATTTTTTCGCTCATTTTGTTGTATACCTCCTCTATAATGCCGCCGGGCGTTGATGCCCCTGCGACAATTCCCACTTTTTGCGGGATGCTCGGAATTTTTCCGTCAAGCTCTTGCGGCTCGGAGATGCAGATCGTGTTTTTACAATTTTCACTGCATATCGCGCAAAGCTTAGCTGTGTTTGAGCTGTCGCGTCCGCCGATGACAATGACTGTCTCGCACGCTTTTGAAAGCTCCTCCGCTTCAAGTTGCCGAATTTCCGTAACATTACATATTGTATCAAAAATCTTTGTATTTGTATATAGTTTTTTGATAATGTTTAATGAATTTTTCCACTCTGTTAATTTTTGAGTGGTCTGCGCCGCAATTACCGGCACAATATTGCCGTTATTGGGTATTATTTTGTTATTTATTGCCTCTTGCAGCTCCGCTGCCGTGGAGTAGACGAAGCTATGTCCCTCGAAATAGCTGACGATGCCTATGACCTCCGGGTGGTCTGCCGCGCCGATGAGAATGAATATCGGCTCATCGCCCTCATGCTCGGGAATACAGTTCTCCGCCGCTATGCGGTGAATTTTCTTAACGTAGGGACAGGTGCAGTCAACATATGAAAAGCCCTCGTACCTCTCCGAGAGCGCCGCAAGCAGCTCGCTCGTCTGCTTCGTGACACCGTGCGCACGGACGAAGACCGTGACGGGTTTCCCGCCCTCGGTAGTTGCGGCAAGCTCTTCAAGCTCGTCTATGCTCGTGATACCGACGCCCTCACGCGCCAAAGCGGCGTTATAGGTATCGTTGTGGATGAGCTTACCGAGCGTGAAGATGCGGTCGCCGTCGTGGGCGGCTATCTTCTCCGCTATCATATCGGTCGCACGCTTGACGCCGAAGCAAAAACCGGCGTGCTTTGCTATGATTATTTCGTGTTTATTCATTGCCAAGCTCACAAATACGGTCAAAAATATACTGCGTTATCGCCTTGGAGTCACCCTCAAGCTCGCCGCCCTTTGTGTATTCCTCATAGGGGATGGGGTCGCCGATTATCAGCTTGACGCGGCGGAAAGCCTTGATGCGATAATCCTTGCATTTAATGTGAATGGGCAAAACGCTTGCCTTTGACTTTGAAGCAATGAGTCCGGCACCCGATTTGACGGACGTTTCCGCGGGATTGACGCCTGCGCGCCTCGTTCCCTGTGGGAACATGCCTACGCAATAGCCGTTCTCAAGCATCTTTATGGTCTTTAAGATAACATCCGCATTAGCGCCCTTGCGGTCAATTGGATACGCGCCGAGCTGGCGCACGAGCCAGCCGAGAACGGGAACGTCGAAAAGCTCCTTCTTTGCCATTACTCTGGGCTGATGCTTGCGAAGCACGGCGCAAATCATCACGGGGTCGAGCGCGGAAATATGATTGGCGCAAACGAGCAGAGGGCCGTCCGAAAGCGGCGGCTCTTTTTTTCTCGTTTTGCAGGAAACACAGAAAATAAGGCGTGCAAGCCACGCGAGGATAAAGTGCAGAAATGCATAAAGTCCGCTTTTCATTTATATCTCCTTGATGCCGAGCCTGTCCGCAACAAGCTCCAGAACATATGCGAGCGACTGCTCCGGAGTGAGGCCGGAATTATTGAAAAGGATTGCATCGTGTGCCGCCTTCAACGGAGCAATGGCGCGGTTGCTGTCGCGCTCGTCGCGCTCCTTGATATCGGCAAGTATTTGCTCATAATCGGCAGACTGACCTTTTTCTATAAGCTCCGCAGTTCTGCGCTCGGCTCTCTCCTCTGCCGTTGCGGTGAGGAAGATCTTCAGCTGAGCGTCGGGGAGAATTACCGTTCCGATATCTCTGCCGTCCATAATCACGTTGTTTTTGTCCGCAATGCTTCTCTGCATCTCGAAAAGATAGTCGCGCACCGCACCGATCGCGGAGACGGCGGAGGCATAATGCGATATTTCATGCTCGCGGATGCGGTCGCCCAGGAATTCGCCGTCAAGATACATGTCCTGACGTCCGTTATCAAACTTAGCTTCAACACAGATGTCCTTGAGCATTGCCGAAACGGCGGCGGCGTCATCGGGAGCTATGCCCTTCCGGCGTGCCGCGTAACCGACCGTGCGGTAGATCGCACCGGTATCAACGTAAGCAAAGCCGAGCTTTTTGGCAAGATTTTTGGCAAGCGTACTCTTGCCGGCTCCGCCGGGGCCGTCAATGGCAATTTTGAGCGTAACGTTTTTTTTCATCATAATATAAGACTCCGTTTGTTGAAAAAAGTTTCGTACTATTTCGCTGATTTACAAAATTTTTATATATTCGTGTTAAAAAGGCGAATCAACGTCATTACCTCTTCGCCGCGGCGTTGCCTGCGAGAAATGCGGTTGACCATGCTATCTGCAGATTGTAACCGCCGGTATAAGCGTCAACGTCGATTATCTCGCCTGCGAAATACAGTCCCTCGCAGAGCTTCGACTGCATAGTGCGCGGATCTATCTCGTCCGTGGGTATGCCGCCGCGCGTGATTATTGCCTCGGTTATGGGGCGTAGACCCGAAACGGGAACGCGGAAGCATTTGAAGGTCTCTACGAGCTTGCGGCGCATTTCCTTGGTGATGGAATGAACCTTGGTGTCACGCGGAATGCCCGTTGCTTCAATAAAGGGCACGATCATCTTGCTCGGCAAGAGGTCGCAAAGGGCATTTGCAAGATCGCGATTTTTATATTTTGAGAAATCCGAAAGCAAACGCGTGTCAAGCGTCGGCTCGTCAAGCGCGGGCTTGAGGTCGAGGCGTATCTCATATTTATCGGGCGTGACCTTTTCAAGCCTTGCGGACGCCGAAAGCACCATGGGACCCGTCATACCGAAATGCGTGAACATCATTTCACCGAAATCCTCGTAGACCTTTTTGCCGCTTGCCCTTTCAACGACCGTCAACGCGGTATTTTTCAGCGAAAGTCCCTGCATTGAGGGGCAGAGCTTACCTGATGAAGTGAGCGGAACGAGGGAGGGCGAGGTTGCCGTGGGATGATGTCCGAGCGAACGGGCAAAGGCGTAGCCGTCGCCGGTAGAGCCGGTCTTGGGATATGAAAGCCCACCGGTGGCAATGATAACGCGGTCAAAAACGCGCGGCTTTTCCGCGTGGGTCATATGAATGGTGAAAATACCGTTCTCCTTGGTGACCGCCTTGACCGCACCGCCGATAATGGTAACGCCGGAATATTCAAGATCGCGCACGAGGGCATCAACGATATCGTAAGCCCGATCGGATTCGGGAAACACCCTGCGTCCGCGCTCGACCTTCGTCGGGACGCCCAGATATTCAAAATGCTCTATAACGCGACTCGGCGGAAAAGCCGAATACGCGGCATAGAGGAAGCGCGGATTGCGCGGTATATTTTCAAGGAATTCGTCACGGGTGCAGTCGTTAGTAATGTTGCATCTTCCCTTACCGGTGATGCCGAGCTTGCGTCCGAGCTTTGCCGCACCGTTCTTTTCGTAAAGCACGACCTGTGCCCCTGCATACGCGGCAAAGGCGGCGGCCGCCATTCCGGCAGCGCCGCCGCCTATTACGGCTACGCGGATATTTTCCGTTGTGTTGACAGAATTATTCATCGTAAATCCGGACAAAGCTCTTAAAGCTGAGCCTTGTCGTAAACCTCGTACTCATCCCAAATTTTTTCAAGCTTATCAAATCGCACTCTGATATCGTCCATTTTCTTGCGTGAAACGGCAACTATGATGGCGTTGATGATTGAAAGGGGCGCAACCAAAGAATCGACAAAGGAGACCAGATCGCTCCTTGCAAGCAGGAGCTGATCTGCCGCACCCGCAATGGGTGACTGCATGCAGTCAGTCAGCGAAATAACATCCGCGCCGGCATTGTGCGCGTATTCGACGGCGTTTACTATCCTCTTAGAGTATCTCGGGAAGCTGATGGCGATCATAACGTCGCCCTCTCCGATATCCATTATCTGCTCAAACATCTCGCTGCCCGACGTGGTCTGCACGAACCGGACGTTATCAAACATCATGCGGAAATTGAAATTGAGGAATCCGGCAAGGGACGACGATGAGCGCACGCCGATTATATAAATCTTTTTGGCGTTTACTATCTGATCGACCGCCGCTTCGAAAGCCTCGCGATCTATCTCCTCAAGCGTGCGGCGAATCTTCTCGGAATCCGAAACGAGTATCTTTTCAAGAACGTCGCCCTCACCGATGAGGGAATTGGTAACCTCAACGCGCTGAACCGACGTAAGCTTCATTCTGATAAGCTCCTGAAGCGACTTTTGCATTTCGGGATAACCGTCAAAGCCAAGCTCAATGGCAAAACGAACTACCGTTGACTCCGAAACGCCGACAAGTGTACCCATTTTGGAAGCGGTCATGTACGCCGCCTTGTCGTAATGCTCAAGTATGTAATTTGCTATTCTTTTCTGCCCCTTGGAAAAAGTGGGCATACCTTCCTCGATAATTGTGATGAGATTCATTTTCATATACTTTGCCTCCTGCATAGTTGCATAGAACCAAAGTTAATTATAACCCATCGAGAGAGGTTTGTCAAGTGATTTTTGCATTTTTTTGAAAGAAATCTTGCAAAATCGCGACTCAATAGCTTAAACTGAGGCCTTTTTTGCAGCCACTATTGCATCATATTCGCCCAAAACCTTTATAGTTGACTCGATATCCGAGGGATAAGTAACTATGGAGGTACCTCTTATCATGTGAGTTTCCGCACCTCTGCCGGCAAACATGATAACGCGCGGGCCGATATCCTTGAACACGGAGCGGCGAATGGCGTCCTGACGGAATTCCTCGATGTCGTAGGGGCATCCGCATTCTTCGAGGTGTACGGCGATCTCATGCGCGATCTTCGCGAAAGGTTCGGTTGCAGGATCCTTTTCTGTTATGACGGCATAGTCACAGCAGCCCCCGACTATCTTGCCGACCTCCTCGCGGCGGTTGCGCGACTTTGCACCGTGCAAGCCGAAGCATGCGATCTTCTTTCGGTCCGGATAGATACGGCAAACGTACTCGCAAAGCGTTTCAAAGCTGTTTTTGTTATGTGCATAGTCAACGATGACGATGACGTTCTCGTCCTCGCTCTTGAAAACCTGCATTCTGCCGGCGGTACGCGCGACCTCGAGTGCCTTCGCCATCGTTTCGGGCGGAATACCGACGGCGTAAGTCATGGCGATGGCGCAGAGCGCGTTTTTGACATTGAACTCACCCGGCATGGTGATCTTCATCGTGCGGCTCCAAAGGGGTGTTACGACCTCAAAGTAAATGCCGTCGGGCTTCGTTTCTATCGACTTGCAGTATATGGTATCGGTCTCGTGAGAGCCCCACGTGATAACGGGAACTCTGCCGCCGATGTAATCGAGCATGACGTCGCTCTTGGGGTCGTCGGTGTTGACGCACGCGATACGGCAATTATCGAAAAGCTTGAGCTTGGAATAAAAATAATCCTCGAAGGTGGGATGCTCGACCTCGCTGATGTGGTCGTTGTCGATATTGGTAAAGCCGGCAACATTGAAGGTCACACCCTCAACTCTCTTGTATTTGAGAGCCTGCGCGGAGACCTCGACCACGTAGTTTTCGATTCCCGACTTGACCGCATTTGCAAAATGGCGCCAAACATCTGGGGATTCGGGAGTAGTGTTGGTCGATTCAAAACGCTCGATGCCGTCGTAGGTGTCTATGGTTGACATGAAGCCGCATTCGCGCGTTTTTGTCTCTGCAGCATATGTATCAAGAATTTCCTTCAGATAATAGGATGTTGTGGTCTTGCCCTTGGTGCCGGTGACGGCGAATGTGGTGAGCTTTCGCTGAGGATCGCGATAGAACATCTTCGATACGACCGCCATGGCGGTGCGGATGTCGTTTACCGTTATATAGTTCGGGCGGTCTGCAATAACCCGGTCGGAAAGGTACGCGACCGCACCGTTTTCCAGCGCGGAGAACAGGTATTCATCCTTAAAATGAATTCCTTTGGCAATAAAAAGAGTGCCCGGCGTGACCTTTCTCGAATCAAAGGTCAGCTCCGTAACCTCTTGTTCTGCATAGGGGCTGACTATATCGGTGCCGGTGAGCAAGCCCTTCAGCTCAAGCTCACGGATAAAATCGGAGATCGTATAAACAAACATTTCAAATCATCCTTTAAGTAATAGAGAAAATACAGATTAATTATATCACTTTTTTTATTGCATTGCAATAGTATAAATGAAAAATTTATCGTTTCGTCGCATTTGACGATAACGGCAGCAAATTTTCGTTCAAAATAACGAGTAAAAATTTGTCGAAAATTCTTTACAATTTGTCGAAAATGTGGTATCATTATGCAAATAGGTTCATAGCAGAAAGTTTGAACCAAAAGGAGGATTTCGCATGAAACTCATCTACAACGTAAAGGATAAGCCGAAATTCGGTCAGCTTATCGTCTTCGCGCTCCAGCAGCTCCTCGCCATCATGGCCGCAACCATTGCGGTTCCTGCCATAGTCGGCAACGGCATGTCTGCCTCCGCCGCTCTTTTCGGAGCAGGTGCCGGCACCATCGTCTACCAGCTTTTCACCAAATTCAAAAGCCCCGGTTTCCTCGGCTCGTCGTTCGCCTTTATCGGCTCTATGTTAGCGGCTTTTGCAGGCGCAACCTCGGCACAGCTCGGCTTCCTCGGCATCATTCTCGGTGCCGCTTGTGCAGGACTTGTTTACGTCGTCCTCGCCGTCATCGTTAAGCTTGCCGGCGTAAAGTGGATCAACAAGCTCATGCCCCCCGTCGTTATCGGCCCCACAGTTGCCCTCATCGGTCTCTCGCTCGCAGGTGCAGCTATTAAGGATGTATTCTCCTACGGACCTCAGGACAGCAACGGCTCCTTCATCATGACGACAAATATCTGGGTATCCCTCATTTGCGCACTCGTTACGCTCATCGTCGTTATTCTCTGCTCCACTTACGGCAAGAAGATGATCAGCCTCATTCCCTTTATCATCGGTATCCTTTCCGGTTACGCAGTTGCTCTCGTCTTCACCGTCATCGGCACCGCAGCCGATATTCCCGAGCTTTGCGTTATTGATTTTGCTCCCTTCAACGCTCTCGTTGCGGACGGAGTAAAGCTCTCCACATTCATTGCCCTTCCCGAGTTTGCTTTTGTGAACGCCATTAAGGGTACGGGTGAGTTTACCCCCTCATATCTTGCCACAATCGCAGTCGCGTACGTTCCCGTTGCTTTCGTCGTATTTGCGGAGCATATCGCAGACCACAAGAACCTCTCCTCGATCATCGAGAGCGATCTTCTTGAGGATCCCGGACTTCATCGCACGCTTCTCGGTGACGGAGTAGGCTCCATCGTCGGCGCATTCTTCGGCGGTTGCCCCAACACCACGTACGGCGAATCCGTGGGCTGTGTTGCCATCACAGGTAACGCTTCCGTTATCACGATAACAGTGACCGCCATAATGACAATGGTCGTTGCCTTCATCTCTCCCTTCGTTGCATTCCTTGATTCCATTCCCGGATGCGTAATGGGCGGTGTTTGCATCACACTCTACGGCTTCATTGCTGTCTCCGGCCTTAAGATGATTCAAAAGGTTGATCTTGAGCAGAATGCAAACCTCTTCACCATCTCCGCCATCCTCATTTCCGGTATCGGCGGAATGGCGCTCGCCATCGGTAAGGTAACCATCACCGCCATTGCATGCGCACTCATTCTCGGCATCATCGTCAACATCATCGTCAACAAGGCAAGAAAGTGATTACATAAAAAAATAACGGTCAGCTCGGCTGACCGTCAGACCGCTGACAAAGGGTTCAGGACTTAAGTTCTGAACCCTTTGTCGTACTTT
>JBJDZD010000128.1:0-5524 GCA_051867815.1 Eubacteriales bacterium
CCATCAGAAATTCCGGGCTTACCTTCTATAACACTCTCTTTGACGAGAATGCATGCTGCCATCTGGCGCTCGGTATGGGATTTGCAAACTGTGTTCGCGACTACGGCAACTATACCCTTGAGGAATGCCGTGAGATGGGGGTCAACGATTCCATGATCCACGTAGATTTCATGATAGGATCCGAGGATCTCTCCATTGATGCCGTTTGCGCGGACGGTAAAACCGTTCCCGTCTTCCGCAACGGAAATTGGGCATTTTAATACAACTCGCATAAGTAATACAATCTCCGGTCATTCGCATATACTTTTATGCGACGATCGGAGATTTATTATGGATTTTGAGACGAACAACCGGCTGTTTACTGCCTATGACGGCAGGATATTACTGCGCACCGGCATCGGCAGACCTGTAAATAACGTGGGCATGCGGTTCGAATATATACGCACACTCTCAGCCGCCTGCGAACGATTCGCGGCCGAGGAGCTGTTTTTGAAGCTTTCGGAAGCGTATAGAAACGAGGCGGGTCGGGGCGGCAGGTTTGTGCCGTATTCATACTCGGTAAAGATACAGAATACGTATTCAGATGAGGAATATTTGTCCCTGCTTATAATTGCAACTATCAGAAGAGGAAGCGACATACTGTCCGGCGAATGCAGATCGGTGATTTTCAAAAATGATAGTATTTTGCCGCAAAAATTTATTTCAAAATCACATAAAAAAGACGTTTGCTTGGTATTGGACGCGGACGGAATACCATCGTGGGCAACCTTTGACAGTCCCCGCGTAAGGTTTGAAAGAGCGGAGAAGTACCGTTTTCCGATATAAGAACAGACGCACGCGATTTCGCGTGCGTCTGTTGTATTTTATTCTTCCTCGTCGCCTTCGGATGTCCTTTCACCGACAGTTACCTTCAGCTTGGTAACGCGGATGTCGTCCTCCATTTCGGTTACGACGATATCAAGGAATTCGTAAGAGAAACTGTCGCCCACATGCGGCTCGGAATTCAGGCTTTCGATTGCCCAACCTCCGACGGTTGAGTATTCACACTCAAAGTCCTTCGGGTGGTAGTCAAGCTCATAGAAGAAGTCGTTGAGGCTGGTCTCTCCAAGTATTTCATACTCGTTGGGTGCTTTCTCGACGATTTCGGAAACGATCTCATCGGACTCGTCCCAAATGTCGCCGACAAGCTCCTCAAGAATGTCCTCAAGAGTCACGACACCGAGAGTGCCGCCGAATTCGTCGATAACGATTGCCATGTGTATCTGCTTTTCGCGGAGTTGCTTAAGAGCCGCCGGAAGCTTGAGGGTCTTGTGCATGTAGCAAGGCTCCATGAGCATTTTCTCAATGTCAATTTCTTTCTTATCGACAGCTTCTTTATAATACTGGTTAAGGTAGAGGATACCGACGATATCGTCAATGCTATCGCGGTATACGGGAAGTCTTGAATACGTTGCAGCTTCGATTGCCGCAATGATCTCATCGTAGTCGTCGTCGAGGTCGATCGTTTCAAGGTCGATTCGGTGGGTCATTATATCTTCAACCGTCGTGTCGGGAAAATCAAGTGTAGACTGAAGAAGGTCGCTCTGATCCTCGTCGATTACGCCCTCTTTTTCAACGGTATCTATTAAGGATGAAAGCTCGTCCTCGGTGATTTCGGGAGAACCGTCGGAATCCTTACCCCAAAGCTTGCTCAGAAGATTGATCCCTGCGGTAACGATAAACACGATGGGGAAGAGAATGTATGTAAGAATCTGCATTGGCCACGCCATAAGCTTGGTTATGAAAATGGCATGAGATTTTGCGGCAATTTTCGGAACGATTTCGGCAAATATGAGTACAATAATTGTCAGCACAAAAGTTGAAACAACGGATGCTATTGCGTCGCCGCCGTTGACGTTCCTGAACAGCTCCATAAAGATGAGAGTTGCACAAGACGATGCGGCGATATTTACGAGGTTGTTGCCTATAAGTATCGTGCAGAGCGTATTGGTGAAGTTCTCGCTTATTTTGTAAGCAAGCTTTGCCGAGCTTGATTTACCTTCCTCCGCTTCGCGGCGAAGATGCATGGTATTTACCATGTTAAATGCCGACTCGGTTCCGGAGAAGCAAGCGGACAATACCAACATGATCAATACTATTGCGCAGTATATGGTTATCATTGAGACACCTCCGATGCGTCGTAAGGAGCGTTCTTGACGTCATTCTCGTCATATATCTCGCCGACAAGCTCCTCAAGGAAGTCCTCAATGGTTACGATACCTTGTACTTTATTTTGAGTGTCACGTACTATTGCAATTTGCTTTTTGCGGCTTCTCATATTGTCAAGCAGATCCTGAATCTCATCGGTCGTCCTGACGTAATGAGGCTTTGCAAGTATTGAACGAATATCAAAGTTTTTGTTTGCCATATACTCACGAAGGAATGTACGAGTAGAGACAATACCCAATATGTGATCGATACTGCCGTTTGTTACCGGAATTCTCGAATACGGAGTAGTTTTGAGAATATCGACTATTTCACGGTGGGAAAGATTGATGTCGATCGAATCTATCTTGTCCTTCGGGGTCATAACGTCTGCCGCAGTTTTGCTCGGAAATTCAAGAACCGAGAGCAACAGGTCTGATTGTTCCTCGTCAACTACACCCTGCTCGCCGGCTTTTTCAATGATCTCGTAGAGATCTTCTTCGGTGATGGAGGGCGTTTCTTCACCCTTGAAAAGATTGCTGATTGCATCCGAGATCAAAGAGAAGAGAGAAACGAGCGGCTTGAGAATGATCATCAGTCCGCGAAGGATTCCGGCGCTGAAGCGAGCCATTGTGTCCGGCCTGTCGTTTCCGAATGACTTCGGAAGCATTTCGCCGAAAATAAAGACGATTACGGTCGTAATCAAGGTTGTGGGTGTTGCGAGTACATCGGGGTCAACGTCGGTAAAGAGCTTTGTAACGAAAAGGGTTGCGATGGATGCACCCGCAATGTTTACGATGTTGTTTCCGATGAGGATTGTGGTGAGTGCTTTATTATGATTGTTTGAAATGTACATCGCGTTCTTGGCTTTTTTGTCGCCATCATCGGCACGGTTCTTCATGCGGATCTTATTCATCCTTGCGAAGCTACTCTCGGAGCCCGAGAAATATCCGCTGCAGATAACGCAGATGACAAACAGTACTATCATAAATAAACTGTCGCCTTCCATGAAATAATTGTGTTTCTCCTTTGTTTTATTTTGAATTTTACATCATTATACAATAATTTAATGCAAAAGTCAAGGGATTTATTATAATACTTACAAATTGCAGCCAATTTTGACGAGCTTTGGTGATGGGGATATGTTAAATATTATGAGGCTTATCGGATAATTAACGCAAAAAGTCTTGACTTTTGCCTGTTTTTGATGTATTATATTACATTATACTATATTTGACGGAGCTGCTGTTTTGAAAAAAATCAGATTTATTATTGCAATGCTTGTCGGTAAGCTTGCATTGCTTGTTTTGAAGCTTTTGAGGAGGACGGCTTCCTACACGCCGGGTTATGTCGCTTTGAAGATATATCCGGATTTTTTGGGAGACTTGAAAATGCCCCAAACCGTTATTTGCGTTACGGGCACAAACGGAAAAACGACAACGAGCAATCTTTTGGCTGATACGCTTCGCGAATGCGGATATACCGTAACGAATAACAGTGCCGGCTCGAATGTTCAGGCCGGAGTTGCTACTGCGTTGCTTGAGGATTCAACGCTTGGCGGTAAGCCCACCAAGCAGATTGCCGTACTCGAGGTTGACGAACGCAGCTCGATTAAGGTATATTCCTATATTTCTCCGGATTACTTGATTTGCAACAACATTATGCGTGATTCACTCAAGCGAAACGCTCATACGGATTTCATAGTTTACATCATTAACAAGGCTCTTTCGGACAAGACCCACGTACTCTTGAATGCCGACGATCTGATCTGCTGTTCGGTTGCTCCGAAAAACGCCAAGAGAACGTACTTCGGCGTTGCTGCCGACGAACCCTCAGAGTGGAATCCCGATGCGCCGAGGGACATATATTATTGCCCTGTGTGCGGCACAAAGCTTGATGCCGAGTATATCAGATACAATCACATCGGCAGATTCTCATGCCCGAAATGCGATTATTCGTCGCCCAAGCGCGATTATACGGTAACAGATATCAACTACGAGGACAATTTGTTTACGATAGAACATAACGGACAAGCTCATGAGTACCGCCTTGTGAATGACAACATCGTCAATGTGTATAACTGTTGCGGTGCTGTCGCGCTTCTTTCGGAGTTCGGTCTCAGCTATGAGCAGATCTCTTCGTCGCTTATGAAGCAAAAGATAGTCAAGTCGCGCTTTGACTCGTTTAAGGCAGGCAAGCTCAATATTACCATGCAGCTTGCCAAAGGGCAGAACCCGATTGCCTGCGCAAGAGCGTACAGTTACGTTACCGGTTGCCCGGCAGAGAAGAAGTCGCTATTGATAATGGTCGACGATAAGTCCGATAACACCGGCAATTCCGAAAGCGTTTGCTGGATCTACGACTGCGACTACAGCGCTCTTACCAACGATTCTGTCGGCGAGATTATATTCTCAGGCCCTCGTTGCAAGGACCAAAAGCTTCGTGCATTGCTTGCCGGGGTGGACGAAAGCAAGATCAAAACGATTGACACCTTTACGGGAGGCGTCGAGCTTGTCGATACCGAAAAGTATAATGACATTTTCATACTGTATGACCCGTATCTGCTCGCCGAAGCCGATAAAGTCAAAAATGAACTGATTCGTAAGGGAGGCAACGACTAATGATAATTGAAGTACTGTTCGATGAAGTTTGCAACCTCTACGGCGACCCTCAAAATGCGGTATATCTCGCAAAGACGCTGCCGGATGCAGAGTTCATTCATACATCGCTTGATGCCGAGCCTTTCTTTGCTTCTTACAGACCCGATATGATACTCCTCGGCTCAATGAGTGACAGCATCCAAGAGCGAGTCATTAAGAAGCTTATGAATTATTCTGAGCGCCTCAAGGAACTTATAGAAGATAACGTCGTGTTCCTTGCGACGGGCAACGCATGTGAGATATTCTGTAAGACGATCGAAAACGTCACTCTTGGGACTAAAATCGACGCGCTCGGCTTATTCGATTGCGAGGTTAAGGTTAATTGGTTTGACCGATATAACGGAAAAGTTCTCGGTAAGTTCGGTGATAAGACGGTCACGGGATTCCGCTCGCAGTTTTCCATGATATACGGTGACAACTCCGAATGTGCTTTTGTCAAAGTTGACAGGGGAATCGGTATTAACCATCAAAGCAAGCTTGAAGGCTTTAAGTACAAGAATTTCTTCGGAACGCAAATTCTCGGCCCCATTCTTCCGCTAAACCCCGAGTTCTGCGAATACATCATCTCGCTCATCGGAGAGCATGCGCAAGCGGCATTTAAGGATGAAGCAATGGCGGCTTTCAACCAACGTGTTAAGGAATTTTCCGACCCAAGCGTAAAATTTGATTAAGAGGTAATG
>JBJDZD010000129.1:0-5491 GCA_051867815.1 Eubacteriales bacterium
CGAGTTGAAGAAAAATGTCGGTTATATTCTATTCTATAATATGAAAGCGAATATGTTTTCATATTTAAGTAAGTGAGAAGTTCTCAGAAAAAGAAAGGAAAGGCAATTATGAAAAAGACTCAACGCACAATCAAAACGTGTTCAATCAAAACGTTAGCTGTTTTTCTCTCGGTATTGATGATTTTCTATCTCATACCCGCGACGGCGTATGCCTCACTTTTTGAGGCTTCCGAAACGGAGTCC
The DNA here is from genome assembly GCA_051867815.1 of Eubacteriales bacterium. Taxonomy (GTDB): domain Bacteria; phylum Bacillota; class Clostridia; order Oscillospirales; family CAG-272; genus CAG-390. The sequence continues at coordinate 244 of JBJDZD010000129.1, forward strand.
GTCACCTCCGAAAATACGGCGCGCGTGGGTGAAGTGTTTGAAGACGTAAGCCGCAGAGAAGAAAACGTCAAGCACTTCCGCCTGGAAGACGGTACGTATATGGCGGCTCAGTACGACACCGCCGTCCACACTCTCGATGAAAACGGCAAGTGGCAGGACATTGACAACACGCTCTCTGCGTCGGGTAGTGAATACACGACAAGTAATTCCCGCATTAAATTTGCAAAGAAAATAACGGGTAACGAGAGTATTTTCACTCTGCATGAAAACAACCGCAAGATCACGCTCTCGCTCGACGGTGCGATTAAGAAAACGTCCGGTGTTGCAACCAACACCGAAACCGAGTTCGACGAGACTGCAACCACTCTACAGAAGATGATGACCCTCGACAAGCTCTCTTCCCGCATAATTTACGAGAATATCCTTGACGGAGTTGATCTGGAGTATATCGTTGTTTCCAACAACGTCAAAGAAAACATCATCGTAAAGGAGAAAAAGGACACGTATTCCTATTCCTTTACGCTCAAGCTCAACAACCTCGTCGCATACCTTTCGCCCGAGGGTGACGTTGAGATAAGCGATCCCGACAGCGAAGAGGTATTGTATATCATCCCCGCACCTGTGGTTTACGATGCAAATATGACTTATGCATCCGAGGGAGATGCTTATTATACACTCGAATCCGTCGGTCAGAATGAGTACCGCCTTACAGTCACCGCCGGCACCGAATGGATGAACGCCTTCGAACGTGCATTCCCCGTAACGATCGACCCCACTATATATTACGGCGGCTACAATATGAGGCAGATGTGCGATGCTTTGGTATCGCAGAATTACCCGAACAGCGCGTTCGGTTCCAGAACGTACCTCAAGGTCGGCTACGATAACGTAAACGCAAATCTCAAGGCATACGTTGCCATGCGCTCGCTTCCGACTCTCCCTGCAGGTTCGATGATAACCGGTGCGAAGCTTAATCTGATCTGCAACGGCGCGTCCGAGGGTAATTTCGAGACGGATCCGCTCACGCTTGTTGCAAAAAAGATCACACGCAACAGCACCACGCTTTGGTCTGAAACCTCGGTAACATACGGCAATTCCACAAGCTTTGACGAGGAAGCATCCGTCATTGACTACGTCACTATCAGCGAAACTCCGTCCTCCGGAGGAGTTGCATGTTGGAACATCACTCCCGCAGTCGTCGATTGGTATGCCAACAATACAAACCAAGGCATCTCGATCTCTCAGTACGACGCGAATGATACAACCGTTCATACGGTACAATTTCATTCTTCTGACAACTCAATGTCGGGAGCTTATACCCCCTTCTTCACTATTTCATACGTAAGCTCGATCGGCGTTGAGAGCTATTATTCCTATCAGTCCGCAAGTGCAGGTCTCGCAGGTACGGGATACGTTAACACGGCAACAGGCGCCCTTGCATTTGTAAAGCCCCTGCTCTCCACAACCGACAGCCTTATGCCATATACCGTTACTATGACCTACAATTCCGAATTCGCCGGCAAGGCTTACCAATATCCCAATGCACAGACAGCGTACTCAACCTCGTATATGCCGTATGGCTTTAAGCTCAATATCAATGAGACGATAATTGAAAAAAAGTTTACGAACGACAGCGCAGGAGAGACCCTTTACTATATTTGGTCTGATTCCGACGGCACAGAGCATGCCTTCTTCGAGAAAGAGGATGATGTTTATATTTATGAAGATGAGGACGGCTTGCAGCTGACACTCACCATGGACCCACAGGGCGAGGTATATACTTTAGAGGATGACGGCAAAACCGTCAGAACCTTCACCCAAATGTCCTCTAACCCTTCGTCGGACGTCTATGGAGCATGGTATCTTACATCAATAACCGACAAAAACAACAATGAGATTTCCTTCACAGTTGATAGCTCGCTAAGACCCACCGGAGTCAATCTGACCCCCAACGGAAGCTCGACCATCTCTTTCCTTACGCTTGTATACAACGATGACGGACAGCTCTCCATAATCCGTAATGATACAAGCAAGGAAGCGGTTGTTTTCAGATACTCGGGCACATATAACGGAGACATTGCAACCTCTTCAACAAAATATCTGCGTGAGATCGTATATGCGCACGGAACCTCGAGCGTAACGTCGACAAACTGGGCTGATTTCTATAACAATTCAGAGAACACAACAAATATCACGGTAGACGCCAAGGCTACTTATACATACGATAGCAGCGGAAGACTCGGCATAGTGAACGATACTCTATCCGGATACCGTATAGATTATACATATTCAGGTGAAAAAGTATCCGCTATTCAGGAATATGGAATCAAAAACGGAACCACTTATACCGCCGGCCAAAAGATTGGATTGAACTATTCCAACGGCTACACCGAGGCTCGTATCAGCGGAACCAATGACGAATATGGTGATGCCGACGATATTATTACCCGCTATATATTTGATAACAACGGACGCGCCGTCGGCATCTATTCCACCGATTCAAACAAGTCGACGCTTTATGGTGCAACAGCCGGTGAATATCAAAAAGCGGAAAAGGTAAAGAATAATCTGAAAACGTCTACTGCTGTTGGTGGAAGCGCTACAAACTATTTGCTTAACGGTGGGTTTGATACCATAAATTCCTCGACGTCAGCACCGTATTGGACAACAACAAGTTCAAGAGTAACTTATTTTAGTATCGGGAATACTCTCGATGCAACCTGCGCATATTTCACTCCGGCCGCAAATACTACCGATACATTAACTCAGTATACCAAGCTCCCTGTGGGTACGTTTACTCTCTCTATGTCTGTCAGTACAGTTAACTGCACCGGCGTTCGAGTATTCGTTGACGTAGCATCATCGAGCGCAGGAGTAAATACTACCGAAGAAATATCAATAAACGAGCAGTATGCATCCGGTTTTCCTTACTCCTTCAGCATGACATTTGACAACAATGTAGACAATGCTATATACAGCGTAACCATTCGCGTCGTAGGAGGATCATTCAGCGATACCGACAAAAATGTATCCATCGACAATGTTATGCTCGAAAAGAACATTGGAAACAGTTCTTATTCTTTAGTTCAGATGGGCAGCTTTGACGCGTTTGCCGTCAACAGCACCGGAACTCCGACAGCTACGGTAGGCTCTTATTGGCAAGCTTCAAGCGGAACTGCAACGGTCACCGCATCCGGCAATTCACTGTTTGGCAATGCAGCCAGGGTGGAAGGAAGCATCAATTCCGAACAATACCTCAAGCAGCGCATATACACCGCAAATGCCGGAATCCTTAACGCTTATGATGAGGACGCAGCTTATCCCAATGAAGCAACGACCTTCACTCTGTCTGCTTTCGCATTGGGAACATCTCAGGCATATAATAATAACAGCCACTTCAGAATCCGCGTTAATGTTTATTACTACGAGGGATCGGGAAACACCGATACCGTTGAAACAAAGGATTTCAATTTCACAAACGACAATCACGACTGGCAGTTCATTTGCGGATCCTTCACTACTCGCGAGGGTGGATGCGTTCACTATATTGACGTAATCTGCGAATACTCCTACCAGCCCGGCGGATACGCTCTATTTGACAATATCGCTGTCACCGAAAGCTCGGCCGGAAGCGTTGTTGATTATGAATACTATGATAATAGCACGCCGACGCTTGAAGGCCTTCTCCGCAAGCGCAAGAGCGGCTTCAATTCCGAATACTACGAGTATAATTCCGATCGTTTGATCACAAGGATCGCAAATAATCGCGGTGAAATCGTTGATTATACTTATGCATCCAACGGAGTGGATATAGTCAGCGAAATCTATTACGCGTTTACAAACGGAACCGGCAGATTTTATCCGTATCTTATGCCGGATCCCGATGCTGCAATAGTAAAAACTCCGAAATACAGAACTGATTACAGCTACGATGATTACGGTCTGCTCCTATCCACTCAGACATACGCGCTCACGGCATCCCTGAGCTGTGACACAAGCGAGAAGTATATTTCCACCTCTGCCACATATCTGACTGAATCGGGTTCGATGCTGTTTGGCGCAATCCTGTCAACTACCGACAACCTCGGACGTCAGACAAAATACTTCTATAACACCTCATCCACACATAGTCTGGGCGATCTTATGGCAGTTGTAAACGTATCTGAGGGTACGGGCACCTGCTATACATACGATGCGATCGGTAACATTTTAACCGTTCAGCCCTGTACTTATTCGGAAGATGAAGATAGCGCTGCATACACAGCCGTCAGCGGAGAAGAAAACATAACGTACGGCTATGCCACTGCAGATGACCCTCGAAATCTTCTGCAGTCGGTAACAACGGGAAGTACGACCTATACCTTCACATACGATGACTTCGGCAGGAGTGATTCTGTTTCTGCAGGCTTAAGAGAGCTTGCAAGCTACGAATACAATCCCAATAACGGAAAGATCAAAAAAATTACTTACGGTAACGAATTTTTTGTTCAATATGTATATGATGAGCTTGACAACATCAAGGAAGTATGGTATAATAAGGTCATGGTATACGAATATACCTACACCGCCTACGGTCAGCTTTACCGCTTCGATAACCACGTCGACGGAACGAGTACGGTATATGAGTATGATCAGACCGGCAGACTCGTCCACTTCACCGAGTTTGATTCGAGCGATATGGTCAATGATTTTTCATCGCTCATATATTATGATAACGAAGGCAGACTCAGTGATTATTTCTACATCGGAGCTTACACAAACACAAGCGGCGTCAATGACTGGTCTACTTATTATTACAACGACTATCTTGGCGACGGCAGGTTTGAAAGCTTCAGCCTCGATGCCGACGGTGATATAACCGGAGAAACCGCAAGCGCAACCGTCAACTTCACATACGATAAGTATAATCGGCTTACAAATAAGGCGTATACCTATTCCGCATCGTCGCAGAGCTTTACGGGATCTGTAGACTATACATTTACGGAAACCGCGGCCGCAACGTCCTCGCAGACCGCGACATATACAAGCACGGTAAATGGCTCGAGCGTCACAAGCACGTATACGTACGACGGTAACGGCAATATAACCGGGATCGTATTGAGCACGGGCGCGGAGTACAGATACGTATACGACGACCTTGGTCAGCTTCTCAGAGAAGATAATACCGTCACTGACAGAACCTACGTTTACACCTATGACGACGCCGGAAATATCACGAGCAAAAAAACGTATGCTCTGACTGCGAGAG
>JBJDZD010000130.1:0-5490 GCA_051867815.1 Eubacteriales bacterium
GTTAGCTGTTGGCGTCCAGTAAAGGATCTCGATGTTTTCATTAAGCGTGACTACTTTGCTCCAGCCGGTATCGGCGGAACGCAACGCGTCATCGTTCCACATACGCACGGAGGTATATCCCAGACTGCGGACAAGATCGTTCAGATCGTTCATGTAGTACATGAATGCGTCGTATGCGACGGCGTTGTTGTTGCCGCTTCTGTTTATTGCATATTGTTTCCAGTGGTCAAGCTGCCGCCATTTTGAAACAGATGAACTTAGTGAAGCTCCCCATCCCAAAAGCTCGTCACCGCCGATATCAAAAGCGGTGCAACCAAACTCACGGAACAGCGTTGCATATTCTTCAACAAGGCTTCGGGTAAATGCGACGGCAATTTCGTCTGAAATATCAATGCCTCTGGAATAACTTGTATTCCGTGAACCCTGTACTATGGCTGTTTCTCCGTTATAATGATAATAATTACTTATATCATAGTTTTGGGAGACATTATAGGTTTTTCCGTTATAGGTAAAGCTCCATGCTCCTTCGGCGGACTTTTCCTTGAACTTCTTTACAATATAATTCATATGTCCCGGGGAGTCAAAGGAGGGGATCAGCTTTACATGATAAAGCTGTGCATACTTTGCAATATCACGAAGCTCTTTCTGAGTCAGATAGCGGCTGTCCGTGGCAACCTCGGCGGAGACACAGAGCGTACCGTCACGTCCTGCCAGCCACGGGTAGGTAGTGCTTTCAAGCCCCAGACCCATTTCCTCGGAGAAGTGCAGTACGAGCGCATTCATGTCAGACCACGAAAGCTCCCGGATAAGCTGCTTTATCCAATCGACGGTGTAGTATTTTCTGCCGCAGTCAAGCGAGAGCGCTCTTTCGCCGACGTCGGGTGAGCTTGACACATCGGTCACGTTCCCCGAAACAACAAGCTGACGTATCAGATTGCGGCAACCGTAGAACAGCCCGTCGGCATCGGATGCCTTAACTGTAACCGAACTGCCTGAGGTGGTTATGCTGTAACCCTGAGAGGCAATGCCGGATTGGGAATCAAGCACAAGCAGAATGTCATTGGCACCTGCCTTGGTCGCTTCTCCGTATGAAATGGCCGGAATCGCAGCCATCACGCCTTTTTCTTTAAGCTCTGTGGCAAACAGCTTTACCTGTTCAACGAGCTGCTCGTTCGACGCGGTAAAGTCCTCCGTCGAAACGATGAATATTTCAGTATTGGCGGCCGGATTCCATGTGTTAGCCGCGAAGGTTGCAACGATCATTGTAGAAAATACAAATACAATAGCAAGAAGCAGAGCCAATGTACTTTTTTTTACACAGTCTGATTTTTTCATTTTGTTTCGCTTTCCGCTTGTCCCATACAGCTGAGTACGCATTCAGCTGCCGACCTGTCCGGAAGACATTCAAGGGCAAGCATTGGTGTGGTTTTTATAACTTTCTCAACCAAATTAAGTAAGCTTGTGTTGAACGAGCTATCCCACGTGCTTTTTACAAGCTCGCTGTACAGCAGAGTATATCCGCTCCGTGCATCAAGGCGTGAGATTCGGTTGACATTGCTTTTCGCAATTCTGATAACCGCAGCTACGGGCGCACCTGCGTTTCGGTATATTCCGGAGCTTCCTGCAATCGGACTTCCGTATGCCGTGCATTTATTCTCTCCCGGGGCAAGCACTACCTTGTCGCCGTTTAGTATTACCGCTCCGAGACTGTCCGCCCATATCTGCGCCTGTGTTGATTTGCCGCCGCCCGAGGGTGCGGTGAACACAAACGCCTGCGATCGGTAGATCACCGCCGAGGCATGAAGCACAATGCGCCATTGTCGCAAAAGCATTCGTTCCATTGCAAGGTACAGAAGCCAGTTTGCGCTTTTACAAAAGGCGTCCTCATACTCAGTGGGGATCACAAGCCGGTAAGGTTCAGTATTATCCTCCGGCTCAATGCGGTAAACGTACAGTCCATCGCGCCAGAAGTAGCGTTGGACGGTCTCGCCGTTCCCGGAGAAAACATTTCCCACCCACTTTGCACCGGGGCAGACCGGATAAGTACCGAACACGACCGATATACGGATGTCCGGCACCCAAGCGGTCTCCCGGTCGGCAAAGAATGGAGAAAAACAGTCGGGGAAATTCAGCTCCCGCAGAGATTCTATCTGAAAATTTAAGTTACAGATACGGAAGCGATACAGAAACATCATTTAGTGTTACGAGGTGAACGCTGTCAGCACGTTGCTGTGATAGCAAACGGTATCATAACCCATATTATCCTGCCAATAGAAGGCGCAGCTTTCACCGAAATAGCCCAAGTCTATAAGGGATTTGACGTCTTCATAATCCGCATTGCAGTTAGCGGCTATCGGATGATCGAGCTTAAAGGATTCGACCGCCATCATTGGTTTAGTGTATTTTCTCTTCATCAGCGACCTCCTTTTCTCGCGGTTACGCAGACCGTTTCGGTGTTGACGGCTCTTGCCCCGTCTGAATCGTAAACATTGACAGTATAAGTGATATCTTCTTCGGAACTGCCGCTTACCCACCACACTGCGGTGAACGTTACAATTCCGCGGCGCTCCTTCGAGTTGCAAATCAGGAAGTCCACGGGGTTGCCTTCGGCATCAAGAACCACAAGTTCTTCAGCTCCGGCAGTAGTTCTGACGGTCAGAGTGACCAGCTTTCCGAAAATTATGCGATTTGAGTTGACGGATGCGGATGTGATGGTAAGGTTATTGTTAATCGGAACATCAGGCTCGTTGGCGGCTGCAGAAACCAAGTCACGCAGGGACAGAAGGCTGACCATGACCGCATTGCTCTCAAGCGTGTTTGCCTCGGCGTCCTCAATAATGCCGGCTTCCTTAAGTGTGTAACCGGAAATCTTGAGATTTGTCAAAGACAAGGTAACAACCTCTTTTTCGTTTACAGAGCCGTTCGTGCCTATCATCACAAGATAGCTACCGTCGTCGTTTTTAATAAGATTGTTTACGTCAATTGTGTAATACTGTTCTGTTCCGCTTTTTACAGCATGGCTGTAAGTGCCATTCATGATAGCTTCGGCTGTGCTGCCGTAAACCAGATTGATGGCTCCGGAATCACCGGTCCGAGAATCGGATTTTCTGTGAGCGCCGATCTCAATGGTTCTCGCTGCTTCGGGCGCAGACGTGTCGGGAGTGAGCAGGAACGCTATAACGTTGTTTTCGGAATTACCCTGCAGGTAAATCTCGTTGTTGGGACCGAAGGTCATGTATTTACCGAGATCGTCGGAGACAAGAACGAATCCGTTTTCTTCGCGGTTCTCGATTACGGTCGATTCGTTGTTCGAGCCGCCGGTGAGTATCGTTGTTTCATCACCCTTAGCGGAAATCACCGAATAAACGATCTTGCCATCACCTATCAGCGTTTTGATCTCGGTAAAGGTTGCGCCTGCTTCCTCGGGATTGTAGTACTTTTCAGCATCTTCGGCGGTAAGAGGTGCGTAAATCCTGAGACCGTCAACATAGAAGGTGCGAGCCTTGGCGGCGGTACTTCCTGCCGCAACCACGACGACATGATATTCATCGTACTCAAGACCGGTTATCGAGATAACAGGTACCTGATAAAGGTCGCCGCCCTTGCTTTCTGTAATTACGGGCTTTGCCACGGTGTGATTGGTGAGATCCGAAGTCTTGTAAACAATAACGTTTATCACGGCATACGGGTCTTCGGTCGTGCGGCTGAGGATTTCAAATCCCGTGCCACGGAAATCAAAGGACATTACCTCGCCGGTCGCTACAACGTTGAGCGTATGCAAAGTGCCGTTGGAGGCGTCTCCCGTTATTGCAGAGGGAGTGACGTCGGTAGCGTAGTTCGGGTCTGAGCCGTAGTTGGACTGCTGATCCGCACTCTGCTCGCTTCCTGCACCAGTCTCTTTTTGGGAAGACCATTCGTTTCCGTTTTCGTTGATATACGTAATACCCTCGAAGTCATCCTCGTAATACATAACGTTAGCAGGAGCAACGGTTATGGTCTCGTACATATCGACACCGGTGAATTTTGTAAGCTCGGTGGCACCGTCCTCCTTAACACGGACGCTGACTTCTATGCTGTCGATATCATTTATTATCTTGTTAGGTGTGTATTTCAGCGAGGGGGAGGTCCATGAGAAGAATCCGTAATTTGATGTGCCGTTCTGAACGCCGGTATATGTGAAAGCTGTGATATAGGGGTTTGCCGGCAGGCTGAGCGTATCGTTCAGCGTAAAGCCGTAGCGCTCGCCGTTCAGCTCGACCGAAAGACCGTAGTCGATAACGTACGTATTGTCCGCTACGTCGTATGAATATACGCTTACGCAGATAACGTCGCTTTTATTAGTGCCCTCTTCGAGTATATAGTAATATGCGTCAGCTCCGGTTTTTGTTCCGGTATACGTTATCGAGCCGTCCGCATTCAGTGTTGCATTGGGATTCCAGTTGGACATTGTCGTTTTGCCGCTGGCAGTGCAGGGGATTATGGAAGCGGCGACGGTGAAACTATATCCGCCATTATTGGGGAGAGCAACCAACTCATCCTTTGTAACCGTAACCGACTTTCCGACCCATTCGTAAATATGGAAGCCTTCATATTTAAATGTCCTCTTTTGAACCTTCCAATCCGCGAGGCCGTTAAGTGTCTCCTCACGTGTTTCGGGCTTGGATGTCGTGTAAACGTGGTTTGTGAAAGTGTTGCCTCCGTCGTTCCATTCGGTATCTGTCACTTTGTGGCTGAAACCGTAAATGCTTATCTTCTCTCCGATCTTCAGTCCGGCGGCAAGAAGCTGTTTAAGCCTTTCTGCTGTCAGGCTTCCCTCGGGTACGTATTCCTTTACCGTGCCGTCCGGGTTATATACCGTTGCAGTCAGGTCTGAGATATCTGTTTCCGAGTTGAGCGTGATGGTGTCCTTGGTGAGAACTACGCCGATCTGATCGTCGTTAAAGGTAAGGTTGACGATCGGTTCCTTACCGTTGTTGGTAAGGCCATACTCATATATAACGGGAAGATCGGGATTAACGAAACCGTTATATCCGGTGCTGATACCGTTCTGATATCCGGTTTTTTCCGTCAGCATGCTGGCGTCAACGACCTTGATGTTGGTCTCAATACTGAAGTTTGCGGCAGTGCCGTGACGCTCCATGTAGTAGAAGTCGAAGTCGTAGACCTCTCCGTCCTTAAGACCGCAAATCTCGGCGACATTGTTAAGGCTTATACCCGCTTTTGAAATGGAGTGAGCGCCGCCCATATCGAGAACGCGTATTCCGTTAATGTAAAGGTAAACGTCGTCGTCTCCGGTGAAGTTGAAGTAAAGGTCGGCGTCCTGATAGTACACGAACTGTGCGTGACCTTCAAGCGTGAGGTTGTAGTTGGTCTCATTGTAATAGCTCTGCTGAGAGCCGTCGCGCGCCATTCTGTATGTGTCGCCGGACTGACCGTAGCCCATACCTGCAATCGTGTTGAAGGTGGCTGTCGGAAGGATATTACCGCGGA
>JBJDZD010000131.1:0-27527 GCA_051867815.1 Eubacteriales bacterium
ACCGGACCGCAAGGAGAGCAGGGCGTTCAAGGCGAGAAAGGCGAAAAGGGTGATACCGGTGCGGCGGGATATACTCCCGTAAAGGGCACGGACTATTATACAGAAGCGGACAAGGCGGAAATGGTCGAACTTGTTCTTGCCGCGCTTCCTACATGGAGCGGAGGCAGCTACTAATGAATCTATATTTTTAATCATTTACGGAGGTTAAAATGGCAACAGTAAAAACAATTAAATACGGTATGAAGGGCGATGACGTATCGAACCTTCAGACCACTCTCAACAATTTGGGGTACAACCTCGACGTTGACGGCTCTTACGGTCCGCAGACGCTTGCTGCCGTCAAGGATTATCAGGCGAAAAACAATCTGACGGTTGACGGCTTGGTCGGACCGCAGACGCAGGCGGCACTTTATAAGAATAACACTTCGCCGACAGACCCGATAGCTCAGACCCCGGCGGATCTGCCTCAAGACTCCGAGCCTACGGCTTCACAGCTTTCGGGAAGCGGAAGCAAGAGCAAGTCAACGATAGATTACGGCGATTTTTCCTATGAGGATTTCTCTTACGGAGATTACTCCGAGAGCGAGACGGTACAGCAGGCGTTTGCGGCACTTGAAGCGGTGAAGGCGGCACAGCCGGGGGCGTATCAGTCGAAGTGGCAGGATCAGATCGACGGTATTATCGGCCGCATACTCAACAGAGAGAAGTTTTCCTACGACGTCAACGAGGACGCGCTTTATCAGCAGTACAAGGATCAGTATGTTCAGGGCGGCAAGATGGCTATGCAGGACACTATGGGTCAGGCGGCGGCTATGACTGGCGGTTACGGCAACTCTTACGCGGCGACGGTCGGAAATCAGGCTTATCAGAATTATCTTTCACAGCTGAATGAGGTCGTTCCCGAGCTTTACGGCATGGCACTCGACAGATACAACATGGAGGGCGAGGAGATGTACAATCAGTACGGACTCCTCAGCGATCAGGAACAGCAGGATTACTCCCGATACATGGACAATTACAACCAATGGCTTTCCGAGCGCAATTATGCTACCGGCAGATACGACAGCGAACGCGATTACGATTACGGACAGTATAGCGACGAGCGCAATTTTGCTTACGGTAAATATGCCGACGATAAGAACTACGCTTATAACGAGTACGTGCAGAATATTGCTAATCAGAAATGGCAGGCGGAATATGACGAGACGGTCACGCAGAACGAGATCGGCAATGAGCAATGGGCTACTTCCCGTCAGGACGCACTCGATTCCGCGGCTAAGGCTTACGCGCGAGAGGACGCTATGACCATTCTTGCGAACGGCGGTACTCCTTCCGACGCACAGCTTGAGGCGGCGGGTATGAGTAAGGAAGTCGCAGATGCCTATGCGAAGGCGGTAAGCGCGGCGAGCGCGGGCGGTGCCGGAGGTTCGGGCGGCTCGAGCAAGACCGAGGAAGAGGCTATGCTTACAGATCAGGGCAAAATTGAGGATTGGACCTTGGCAGTCCTTGATGCTGAAACATATGAAATGGCGGATATTTATCTTAAGCGGCTTAATATGGTAGACCCCGATCTTGCTGCGGCTCTGTATGAACAATGGCTTAAGGAGCATGGCGGACTTCTTGACGGCGCGGACACGACCGTTGCAACGGGAGGCGGAAACTCCGGCGGCAGGGGTTCCGGCGGACTTGCGGGAGTTAACGTACATATTAAAAACTAACGACGAAGGAGGCAACTATGTCAACTTATAAGGAGATATACGAGGAACGCAAAAAGAAGCAAAAGGAGCAGGGAAACGCCTCGCCTTCCTACAAGGACACCTATCTTGCAAGAAAAATAAATAGCGGCGAGCTTGATATCGAGACGGTTGGCAAGGATATATCGAGCCGTGTAGAGACTTGGTTCAAGAATTACGATAATTTTGTTTCAAACTATAACTCCCGTTATAAGAGCAGAACCGGAACTCTTGATGATTACTACGTTACGGACGCGGGGGATTTTCTTGACAAGATCAGCACGCAGAAGTCGAATTTCGACAAAGAGGCAAGCTCTATCATGTCGTACCTTGATATGTACGGCGGCGTTCTTGGCAACGAATATGCGGAGTCTGTAAAAAATGCGCTTCAATCCGCTATGTCTCAGCAGTCGGAGATAGTCAAGTATGCTTCGAGTGACAAGGATTTTTGGTCGCAGTTTGCCGACGAGAGCGAATATTACACCGTTCGCGATGAGTATCTGAAAGAGAAACGCGCGGAGGAATATAAGAGCAAGTATTCCGGCAAGAGCTACGAGGATATTCTTGCGACTATCGACACGCTGAAGGACGGCGAGGAGAAGGAGTGGTTGAGTTCGAATAAATACGATCTTGTCAAGTCCGCTTCGGATTACGGAGACGTTTCGGGCGCTGGTTGGAGTGCTTATCTTGCCGACGAAGAGAAGAAGGCGCAGGCAACCGCTGCGGCTCAAGATGACGAAAAGTGGTACGAAAAGATCGCGCGTTGGTATGGTAATGCCGGATATTCGGATACAAGCCTTCCTATGGGCAATATCGGACAGATCACGGACGATCTGAGAAACGACACGTCGGCTATGTATCCTTCAAGCTCTTGGAACGAGGAACAGAAGGGAATTTTCGGTTATTTATACGCCAACGACAGGACCGAGGCGTTCAGTTACGCTAACTATATCAATGAGCTGAACGATAAGGCGGCGAATGAGAAAGCTGTTGCAGATATCGAAAAGTGGGCGACAAAGAACCCGTTTAACAGTGCGCTTGCAACGGTTGGCTCTATTGCTCTAATGCCGTTTAGCCTTACCGATACTCTTTCCATGATGACAGAGTATAACGCAACTGGTTCTGTTTCCACCTCCGCTACACCTTTGCCGGGGCAGGTCTCAAATGCGATCACGGGCGCGATATCCTCTGTGCTGAATGAAAAATCGGGTACTCTGAATGAGAAGATACCCGTTGTCGGCGGCAAGGGACTCGGAGACGTGTATCAGCTCGGCACAAGTATTGCAAACAGTATGATTACCGGTTATACGCAGGGCGTTCTTGGCACATATATGGTATTCTTCGGATCTGCGTCCGCAAGCGGAATATACGATGCCAAAGAGCGCGGAGCTACCGACGATCAGGCACTTGTTTTCGGTATATTAAACGGTTTGGCAGAGGCGGCTGGCGAAGCTTTCTCTGTAGAGCATTTGCTTGGTATGGCGGGTGTAGGTGAGTTGAAAAGCTTCTTCTTTGAGGTGCTTAAACAGGCGGGAATTGAAGCCACCGAGGAAGGTGTTACCACACTTCTCAATAATTTCTCCGATCAGCTCGTTATGGGTGACAAGAGCAATTTTAACATTCTTGTAACCTATTATATGACCGAAGAAAAGCTCTCCGAAGAGGAAGCAAAAAAAGCAGCTTGGAAGAGTATGGCTAATGATCTCGCGTTTGATATGCTTGGCGGCTTTATTTCCGGTGGTGTAAGCGGAGGTGTGCAGGGCGGCATAGGCAAAGTTATTGACTTTGCTAATACCGCCGCGCAGGGCAAAGAGTATAAGCAGACCTACGGCGCGGACATCGGCGGTGCGCTTGCGGCTGAGGGTGTTGAGATCGACCCGAACAGCAAGTTTGCGCAGAAAATGCAGACGAAGGTTGAGAGCGGGAAGGAGCTTTCAAACCGTCAGGTAGGTAAGCTTGTGCAGCAGAATGAGACGGCTATGGTCAAGAATGACACGGCTGCCATTCAGACGGCTGCGGAGAACCGTCTTACCGAGCTTGGAGAGACGGGCGACGTCAAAAGAATTGCGGCGGCTCTTACGAAGCAGGCGACGGGCGAAACTCTTTCCCTGAGCGAGCGTCAGACTATCAAAAAGAGTTCCTTCGGTCAGCGTGTGGCGAACGAGCTGAACACCGATAATATTCGCTCGGGTGAATACTCTTCCTCTTGGGCGGAGAATATCGGCACAGACCGCATCAATGCCGAGGAATACGGCAGAATGATCGCGGAGCTTGAGGCGGAGGATTCAACTGTTTCCAAAATGGAGCAAGTTGGGGACGCGGCTAACGCTCGGCAAGTTACCGGCAAGTCAGAGGCAAGTAAGACGGATATTGCCGCTGACACCGATCATATTCGTCAGGACACGAAAAAGGTTGATACTGCACAGGTTGCAGAGCCTGCACAGGTGAGCGAGGCTTCCGTGAGCGAGGTCGAAAACGAGAGCGTGACTTATGAGGCGTCCGAAGCAAAAGAGGCTACTGAGGGCAAAAACGTGGGTGCCGCGGATAATGCAACGAGCACTACCGAGACCGAGGAAGAAAGCGGCGTGACACTTGAGGCTGCTTCCGCGAAATACGGAGCGCAGGCGGGTGCGATGATCCATACCTACGTCGAGGGTCAGGACGTTCACGCCTATGACGCAGCATATGAGGCGGCTTATAATATGGGTAAGAGCGGTGTAAATCTTTCCTACGCTATGCAGAGCGAGGCGACTGCATATCTTACCGAGGCACAGCGCCGGCTTGCACACGCGGCGGGTGCTGACGCTTCCAAGGTGGCGGCGGAGGCACAGGATGCGAAGAACAAAGCTGCCATCAACGGCAAGACCGGCCGCAGACGCGGCGTTGTCAAGGGCGAGAACGCGAGCATTGACGATCTTAAACAGAGCTTCAATGACACGCAGAATACGGCTTACAAGCTCCTTTCCACCTATGCGGAGGCTACCGGCGTTGATATCGTGCTTTTCAAATCCGAGGCAAATGCCGAGGGCAAGTTTGATGGTGCGCAGGGACGCTTCAAGTGGAATGATGACACCATTTACATTGATATCAACGCGGGACTAACCGATACAAAGAGTGTAAACGACCTTGCAAAATACACAATGTTGCGTACTTTTGCACACGAATTTACCCATTTTGTTGAAAAATGGAACCCGATATGGTATAATGAATTACGAAAAGTAGTTTTTGATACCATTACCGAGCACGGAGAGAACGTTGACAGTCTTATAGCTGTTAAGATGGAGCAGACAGGGATTGACTACGAGAAGGCGAGCCGCGAGGTTCTTGCAGAGGCTATGACGGATATTCTTCCCGACGCGAATTTTGTAGAGGAGCTTGCGACAAAGCACAAGACGATATTTGAGAAGCTTCTCGATATGCTCAAGGAATTCCTCTCCGACCTCAAGGCTTATTTCAGCTCTATCGGCCCTAACTCCTCAAGAGAGGCAAACGCCCTCAAGGAGCATGTGGGCGATACTCTAAAGTATGTTGAGAGTATTATTACACTCTTTGACCGCGTGGCGGCAGAAGCGGTTGAAAACTACCAAATGACCGTGGCGACGGAAGAGGTTGCAAAAAACACCGAGAAGATTGAAAGTACAGATGTAATTTTTTCACAAGAAAACGCATATTTGCTCAACGATCTTGAAGAAGCGGCAATTCTTATCTACAAGAGTGGCGGCAGCTATACTCTGAACGCAAAATTGCGTGAGCAAGTTGTGCTTGACGAGCAGGAAGAAACTATCGTTCTTGCTCTTGACAGCGCGCTTGAAAAGCTGCCCGTGTACGAGGGCACGGTTTACCGTAATATTCAGTTTGACGGATTCGGCGATCAAAAGGCAAGAGACGCATTTATAGCTGAACACGGTGTAGGCGGAAGAGTTTTGTATTCGGCATTCTCTTCTTTCTCTACTGCCGCAAACGGTTATCCTTTGGACGGCGATTATGTTGTTCACATAGTAGTAGAAAGTGCGACCGGCAGAAATCTTGAAGGGTACGGAAACAACTTCGAGACTGAAGTTTTATTCAAGCGTGATAGCTTTTTCACACCTACAAAAATTGAGTATGACGAAAAAGGAATACCAACAATTTATTTAACGGAGGCAGCAAATGAACAGCAAGAAAACAAACCTCAGACCGCCGACGGACGAGGAAAAGAAGCAAATGTTTCACGGAATCATCAAGGAAAACAGGGAGCACCCGCCGATGGCGATACGAGTCAAGTGCGGGGAGTGTCAGCACATTCTTCCGAACAGTATGAAGTGCAAGCTGTATCCCAAGGGGATACCGATGGAGATTTGCAAGAACAAGGTGACTTGCAAAGAGTTTCTGAAGAAGTAAATGAGGAGGTAACGGCAAATGTCGAAGAAACCGGAACAGTATTACCACATCGGAGTGATGGGCAGGGAGATTCACGACTATTGGAAGAATCACAAACCGAAGATGTACAGGGAGATGGAGCAGAACGGAACACTGTGGACGACTCTCGAGAGCGAGGGGATGAGGCTGGACGATCTGATAATCGACCTGATGCAGAAGGGACTCGCGGAAGATCAGGCGAAGGAGATAGCGAGAGCGGAGATCTACGACGAGATGCAGGGCTGACACCCGAGGCTGAAAAGCTTCACGAGGAAGTCACAGAGCAGATCGAGCAGAAGTCTACCGAACAGCCGCGAGGCAGAAACTTTGTTATCGGCGACTCGCTCGACCTTCCGAACGGAGAAAAGGCGAGATACAAGGCGAACGTTGAGGCTATCAGACTCGTAAAACAGCTTGAGGCTGAGGGCAGATATGCGACCGAGGCAGAGCAGGCTGTGCTTTCCAAATACGTTGGCTGGGGCGGACTTGCAAACGCTTTCGATCAGAGAAAATCCGAGTGGGCAAAGGAATATGCGGAGCTGAAAGAACTTCTTTCGGACGAGGAGTATAATTCCGCGCGCGGATCTACTCTTAACGCGCACTTTACCGATATATCGGTTATCAAGGCTATGTATGACGGTCTTGCGGGGCTTGGCTTTGATGGTGGCAGACTTCTTGAGCCTTCATCGGGCGTTGGTAACTTCGTGGGTGCTATGCCTGCAGAAATGAGCGCGAAGGTAAAGAGCTGGACTATGGTGGAGCTTGACGGCATTACCGGTCTTATAGCTAAATATCTTTACCCTAACGCCGACATTCGCATTCAGGGCTTTGAAAAGGCTAACATTCCCGATAACTTTATGGACGTGGCGATAAGCAACGTTCCTTTCGGAAATTACCCGATCACGGACAAGGATTATCCGAAGAAGGTAACGAGTGCAATTCACAACTATTTCTTTGCGAAGTCGCTTGACAAGGTTCGTCCGGGCGGTATCGTGATGTTTATCACGTCCTCCTACACGATGAACGCAAAGGACAGCACGGTACGCCGCTACATTATGCAGCGGGCAGACCTTCTCGGCGCGATCAGACTTCCCGACAATGCTTTCAAGGGTAATGCGGGTACCGAAGTCGTGACCGATATTCTCGTTCTTAAAAAGAGAGCAGAGAATACAGCTTATGCGGGCGAGGACTTCCTTGAGGCACCGTGGACACGTATTCAGAATGAGAGCTACAACGGCGCTTATATCAACTCTTATTTCGAGGCTCACCCCGAAATGGTGCTTGGTACTGCCACAATGGACGGCGGTATGTACCGAGGCAGCAACCTTACATACAAGGCACTTGAGGGACGCGGCAGCCTTGGCGATCAGATACGCGAGGCTTTCAAGTCTATCAAGGGAAAGATGGAATATCCTGCGACACAGAGCCGCGAGAGGACCAACTTTGCCATTGAGAGGGCAAACAAGAAAACCAAAGAGAACGGACTTGTTGTAAAGGACGGCAAGGTTTATCAGAATAAGGGCGGCGAGCTTATAGAGCAGACGGTAGCAAAGGGCGCGGCTGAACGTATTTCGGGTATGCTTGATATCCGCGACGCCGCAAAGGCTCTTATGACCTACCAGCAGCAGGGACTTAACGACAGCGAGATCAAAAAGGCAAGAACGAAGCTTAACAAGGCTTATGACGCATTCGTAAGCAAATACGGCTATATCAATTCTCAGGCCAACAGAACCGCTATCAAGGACGATCCCGACAAATTCTCTATCTTTGCTCTTGAAAACTACGACAGCGACACCAAAAAGGCGACAAAGGCGGATATCTTCTCGAAGAATACTATCGCGCCTAACCGCACGGTAACAAGCGCAAAGGACGTAGCCGAGGGATTGATCGTTTCTATCAACCAGACCGGCGGTGTTGACGCGGCACTTATCGCGAGACTTACCGGCAAGACCGAGGCAGACGTAACACGCGAGCTTATTGACAGCCGCAAGGCTTTCAAGAACCGCAGCGGCGGGCTTGAGGCGGCAGAAACCTATCTTTCGGGCAACGTCAGAGCGAAGCTGCGCGACGCGGAAGTGCTTGCAACCCTTGACGCTGACTACAAAAACAACGTTGAGGCGCTTAAATCGGTTATGCCCGAGGACGTAGGCTATCAGGATATTCACGTAAATGCGGGCGCGACTTGGATTCCGAACAGCGTTTATTCCGACTTTGCGGCGTATATGCTTGGCGGCCGCAACAGCGAATACCGACAGGACGTTGACATTACGAGAAACGCAGACACGGGCAACTTCACCGTCGAGCTCAAGAGCCGCTATCTCAAGACAAACGCGGCTAATACACAGAAGTGGGGCACCGCGCGTCGTTCCTTCCTTGAACTCTTTGACGCTATGCTTAACTCAAAGAGCGTGGTTGTCAAGGATAAGCTTTCGGACGGTTCGACCGTTATCAACAAGGACGCTACGGCGGCAGCAAATGAGAAGATAGAGAACATTCAGAAGGAATTTACCGATTGGCTGTGGCGTGACGAGGGCAGACGCGGCGAGCTTGCTACCCTTTACAACGAGATATTCAATTCTATCGTAACACCTAAATACAACGGTGATAACCTTACCGTAAACGGCGCGAATGCTATGAAGCCTCTCCGTCCCCATCAGAGAAACGCAGTACAGCGCGTTATCTCCTCGGGCGGTAATACGCTTCTTGCGCACAAGGTTGGCGCGGGCAAGACCTACGAAATGGCGGCGGCAGCTATGAAGCTCAAGGAACTCGGGCTTGTAAAGAAACCTCTCTTTGCGGTTCCGAAGTCGCTTGTAGCACAATGGGGTAATGAGTTTATGGACTTCTTCCCGACTGCGAAGCTGCTTGTGGCGGAAGCCTCCGACTTCACGGCGGCAAACCGTAAGGTGTTTATGAACCGTATTGCAAACGGCGAGTATGACGCGGTTATCGTTTCTTACGAGCAGTTTGAAAAGCTTCCTATGTCGGACGATTTCACCCGCGATCTTTATCAGGAGCAGATCGACAGCGTCGTTGCGGCTATTGAGGAAGCAAAAGCCGAGAAGGGCGACAAGGCGCTTTCGGTCAAGGACCTTGAGAAGAAGCGCAAATCCTTGCAGGCGAAGATCGACAAGCTGACTGACAAGGCGAAGGACGAGGATAATATAGATTTTGAGCAGCTGGGCGTTGACTCTCTCTTTGTAGACGAGGCGCACAACTTCAAAAATCTGTTCTACACCACTTCTATGACGAACGTATCGGGACTTGGAAACAAGGACGGCTCGAAACGTGCTTTCGACCTTTACACGAAGGTGCGCTATCTCCAGCAGCTTAACGGCGGACGCGGTATCGTATTTGCCACCGCAACACCCGTTATGAACTCTATGTCGGAGATGTACATAATGCAGAAGTATCTGCAGCCCGATCTTATCGATCAGCTTGGGCTTTCCACCTTCGACGCCTGGGCGAAGCAGTTCGGCGAGGTTGTAAACGGCGTTGAGATCAAGCCGAGCGGACAGGGTTACCGAGTAAAGCAGAGCTTTTCACGCTTCAAGAATATGAGTGAGCTTCAGCTTCTTTTCCGCAATTTTGCCGACGTGCTGACCGACATTCCCGGACTTAAGATACCGAAGATGAAGGGCGGCAAGGTAAACGTGGTCGTATGCGAGCCGGGACAGTTCCAGCAGGACTATATGAAGGAGCTTGAAAAGCGAGCGGACAACGTCAAGAACGTTGATCCCTCCGTGGATAATATGCTTAAGATCACCTCTGACGGCAGAAAGATATCCTATACGCAGCGTATGATCGACCCGTCGCTTCCTTACGAGGAGGGCTGCAAGATCTATCGTTGTGCCGATAATGTTATCAAGGCTTACAAAGAGAGCCGAGATATTAAGGGGACACAGCTTATCTTCTGCGATATGGCGACTCCGAAGGGCAAGAGCAGCAACAACGAGACCGCAACCGAGGATCTTGAAACCGATAATGATAGCGCACAGCTTTATGACGATATTAAGGCACAGCTCCGCAAGGGCGGCATTCCCGCAAAGGAAATTGCCTTTATTCACGAGGCAGACACCGACGCGAAGAAAAAGAAGCTTTTTGCAGACGTCAACGAGGGCAAGGTACGCGTGCTGATCGGCTCAACCGGTAAGATGGGTGTGGGTATGAACGCGCAGAAGCGTGTTGTTGCTATCCACCACCTTGATGCGCCTTGGAGACCGGGCGACGTTGAACAGAGAAACGGACGCGCTTTCCGTCAGGGTAATATCAATGATGAAGTCGAGTGCTTCACCTATGTTACAGAGGGAAGCTTTGACGCGCGACTTTGGGATATTCTCGAGCGCAAGCAGAATTTCATCAATCAGATAATGAACGGCGAGAGCGTAGGACGCGAGGCAGAGGACACCGGAGAGGTTACACTTTCCGCAGCCGAGGTCAAGGCTCTTGCATCGGGCAGCCCGCTTATTTTAGAGCAGGTACAGCTCGACACCGACATCAAGAAGCTCGAGAGCCTTTACCGTGTGCATCTTTCGGCGGTTCGTTCCGCAAAGGCGCGGTTGCTTCAAGACGAGGGCGACATTGCGACGCTTGAGAAGTATATTGATGCAGGCAAGAAGGACGTTTCCGCGCGAGTTGATACCTATTCCGAGGGTAAATTCTCGATCAAGGTAGGCAAGACAACTTACACCGACAAGAAGGAGGCGGGCGCGGCACTTATGGCGGCGGCTATCGCTAAAGCGAATGACACCAAATACACCACGATAGGCAGCTTTGCGGGATTTGATATTCGCGTGATAAAGACGCACGAGGGTATCAAGGGACTTCTTTCCGGCAATCAGGGATACAGCTTCAACACCTATCCCGAAAGAACGACATATATGATCACTCACCTTTCCGCCGTTGCGGAGAGTATCGAGGAGAAGATCAAGCTTTGGGAGCATAGGCTTGCGGAGACGCAGGCGGACGCGAACGAGCAGGAGAAGCTTATTGCCGAGCCTTTCGCAAAAGAGGCAGACCTTGAGAGCAAGCGCGCGCGTTACAATGAGATCATGGATATCCTCAATCCGAAAGAGGAGCAGTCGCTTGAGGGCGTTGACGATGATACCGTACAGGAGCAGAGTCGTGCGTATCTCGGAGAGCAAAAGTATAGCTATGAATGGTTTGCAAGCAAGCCTGATATGGTTATAACGGACGTTGATGAGATCGGTGCCATAAATAAGGAAACACGAAAATATATCAAGGATAAAGCGGTTGAAAACGCCGGAAATATCGGGTATATCAATGAAGCCGGAAACGCGGTTGTTCGTATTGCAGACACCGGGGCGGAAGTGATTGTTTCCAAAAACGGCATTGGTCACAGTCTTGACCGCAGAGCGGAAATTGTAGCCCCTGTGGCTATGAAGGCAGGCGAGATTTTACAGAACGCCGTATTGGTGAATGAGCTGAACCCAAGAGAGGACACCATAAAGAACTCGTATGTTTTGGTTGGCGCGGCTAAAAATAAAAAGAACGAGCCTTATATCGTCTCGTTCGTCGTCAATCGTTATACAAATGAGCTCACGGATATGAATGTGCTGTACTCCGTAAACGCAAAAAAGGAATCGGCTGGGAGATTATCCCCAAGCATTACGGCACAGGGTGCCGGTTACTTTACCGATTCCACTATTAGTATATCACATTTGTTAGAATTTGTCAATAGCTTCTTCCCGGATATTCTTCCGGAAAATGTATTGAAACATTTTGGACACGAGGCAAGACCGGACGGCGTGCTTGGCGAGGACGCTCTTTATCAGCAGCGCACAAATACGCTGACAAATCGCGAAGTGCTGCAGATGGCGGCGGAAGATCTCAACCCCGAGAAGTGGACCGAGGCAGAACGTGGGGCTCTTGATATCTTCAAGAAGCGACTGGCGAAGCTTGATGCACTTCAGACACAACGTGTCGAGCAGGGCAGACTTTACAAGGAGCAGCAGTTCGGCGCGAAGGTTGACCGCGAAGCGGCGGCAAAGACACTTAACCGTATGCACGTGCTTGACGACAGAATTAAGGCGGCAAATGCCGAGGTTCTTTCCCTTGAGGACAAGAACGTTCTCGGGGACGTACTTAAGAAGGCGCGCAAGGTTATTGAAGTAGAGCAGAGGGCGCACGATGACGAGATATTCAAGCGTTACGTTGACCGCACGAAGAATGCGGCGGCGATCAAGAAGTACCGCGAGCGTATCAAGGCTGACGTTGACGAGCTTTCGGGCTGGATTACCAAACCTAACAACAAGGATATTATAAAGCACGTTCCCGACGCGCTGAAGAATTCCGTAATTCCTTTCCTTGCTTCCATTGACTTTACGAGCAAACAGCAGCTCAGAGGCGGTGAGGCGACGAAGGCTGACGCGGAGTTCGTGAAACGCCTGAACGCGCTGAATGCGGCACTTCAAAAGAACATTGACATAAACGGATTGTATTCCGGATATAACGATCTGCCGCCTTACTTTATGGAAAGGCTGCAGGACTTTATCAACGGGGTGCAGGATCTTGTCAAGAAGAACAGCGGCGAGTTCGTTATCAACAAGATGACGAGCGAGGAGCTCAAAGAGCTTGCGGGCGTTGTAAAGATCCTCAAGGCTTACGTTACGCAGATGAACAAATTCCACGCAAACGCTATGTTCGCGCACGTTTGGGAGGCGGGTGACAGTACCATTGAGTCGCTTTCGGAAATGGGTAACAATGCCGGCGTGGCAAACGCAGCTTCAAACTTCGTATTCTGGCAGCAGATGCGACCGGCTTACGCTTTCGAGCGTTTCGGCGAGGGCGGCCGTGCGATCTATGACGGACTTCGCAGAGGTCAGGCGCAGCTTGCATTTAATACGCAGAAGATCGTTGAGTTTACCGAAAGGGCTTACACCGACCGTGAAGTCAAGGCTTGGGAACGTGAGATCAAGAATATCAAGATCAGCGCGGGTACGGTTAAAATGCGCGTTTCCGATATGATGTCATTCTATGAGCTTTCAAAACAGCGCGACTCTCTCCGTCATATGCTTGGCGAGGGTATGCGCGTGGCAACCTACACGGCGAACGGCAAGAAGATATCGGATAACGGTCACGCGCTGACAGAGGCGGATATCGCTGCCATTGTGGGCGAGCTGACACCGAGACAGAAGGAAGTAGCCGACGCTATGCAGAAGTTTATGGCAGAGCAGGGCGGCGCGTGGGGTAATTACGTATCTGTTGCGCGTTTCGGCGAGGAACAGTTCGGAAATCCCGAATACTTCCCGATCAACTCGGACGGCAGACACTTGCAGGCGACTGCGGACGAGGCACCGAGCAACGCAAGCCTCTATGCGCTTCTCAATATGAGCTTTACCAAATCGCGTAACGAGCAGGCGAATAACCGTATCGTTATTTACTCTATCTTCGACGTATTCGCAAATCATATGGCGAGTATGGCGCAGTACAATGCTATGGCACTCCCCGTGCTTGACGCAATAAAGTGGTTCAACTACCAGCAGAAGACCGAGGACGCAGACGGCAACAGATACGTTAAGGACGGCGTTCGCGAACAGATGGACCGTGTTTACGGCGTACCCGAGGAAACGAGACCCGGCAGAGGCAGAGGCGGCTACGCGCAGAGCTTTGTACTTAACATCATCAAGGCGTTTAACGGCACCGAGGCACAGGGCGTTCCTACCGATACGACGGGAATGAACACTCTTCGCCGCTACAATATGGCGCAGATCGCTTATAACTTCCGCGTTGTAGTCCAGCAGCCTTTGGCAATTACGAGAGCGGCACTTCTGATAGACTACGGATCTATTATGAGGGGCATGAAGCTCTCTCCAACCGCTATCAAGAAGAATATCGCGGAAATGCGCGAGCATAGCGGTATTGCGGCTTGGAAGGCGCTCGGCTTCTACGACGTGAATATCTCACGCGGACTTTCCGACATCATCAAGCATAACGCAACGCTTATGCAGAATATCGGCGAGGTCGGAATGAAGGGCGCAGAGTGGGCTGATACCGTTACTTGGGCGGCTATGTGGAGTGCTTGTAAAGAGGAAGTTATCAAGAAGCAGAGGCTTCGCCCGAGCGACGCAGACTTCTATGAGGCTGTAACAAATCTCTTTGAGGACGTTGTTTATAAGACTCAGGTCGTTGACAGCGTGCTGACGAAGAACGAGTATATGCGCAGCAAGGGATTCTTTGCAAGAGCGGTTGGTTCCTTTATGTCAGAGCCTACAACGACGGCAAGCATGTTGGTTGACGCGCTTGACAAATACAACGCTGATCTTAAGCGCGGTATGAGCAAATCGCAGGCTTGGGAGAGAAACAAGCGAATGATCGGGCGCACGATGTACGTTTACGCGGTGAGCGCTGCAATTCTCGCGGCTGTTCAGGCTGTGGCTGACGCTTTCCGTGACGACGATGATTATGAGACTTTTATGGAAAAGTGGCTTGAAGCTTTCGGCGGAAACATCGTTGACGAGCTTATGCCGTTTAATAAGCTGCCGATTCTTTCCGATTTCTACGATCTTGCAAAGGAATTGCTTTCCATCTTCGGCGTTGACACTTACGGCAATCCTCCGCAGTCGGTATTCATGCAGTGGTATGACAGCCTTGTGAAGGGTACGGAGATCATTTACGATAAGATCGCGGGCCAGGACACCAATTACACTTGGTACGGCGGTATTTACAAGCTGTTGCAGGCGGCTTCGGGTATGTTCGGACTCCCTATGGCGGCAGCTACGCGCGAGATCGTCACGGCTTGGAACAACATTATCGGAGCTATGGCACCGAGCCTTAAGGTCAAGACATACGACGCGGGCGCGAAGAACGAGATCAAGTATGCTTTCAATGACGGCTATCTGACATTCGATGAAGCTGTGCGCGAGCTTATTGAGCAGGGACTTGTGGATAACGAGGACGAGGCTTATTTCACCGTTTCCGGTTGGGAAGTCGGCGAGGGCTATTCGCGCTACGATGCGCTTGATACGGCACTCAGAAGCGGCACCGGCTTTGAGGCGGCTATGGACGAGCTTGTATCACACGGATATACCGAAAAGGATATTCATATCCGAGTTAAGACAAAAGCGGGCGAATGGTATCGCGGCGGCGAGATATCGAGAGCGCAGGCAGAAGGTATGCTTGAGAAGTACACCGATATGACCGCCGAGGAGATCACAAAGACCGTGAACAAGTGGAGCGCGGTCGTTGTTACCGGTATTGAATATGACGATATCGGCGACGAGTTCCTTGAGGGCAATATCAGCGCGATCCGCGCGAAAGAAATGTATATGCGCTACGGCGGTATGACGGCAGAGGACGCGGGCGAAAAGGTTGCGGTTCTGCAGTTTGTCAAGGATTATCCGCAGTTTGAGACGGGCGACGTTTCTTATTCGATGGTTGAGGGCTTCCTGACCTACGGAGAGAGCGCTGGTATTGACGTGAACGTGTTCTATGACGATTGGAAGTATAAAGCGAGTGCTAAATCAGACCTCGATAAAAAGGGAAAACCTATTTCGGGATCAGCGAAAGAAAAGGTGCTTGATTATATCGATTCACTTGACTTGTCGAAGAAACAGAAGGACGCTATCTATTACGCACTCGGATATGCTGAGAGTGAGCTGAAAAAAGCTCCTTGGTAACAACAAAATAACACAGGGGGTGGGTTTAGCCTGCCCCTTTTGTTGTGCTATAATTTATATAGGATATTCGGGAGGAAATACAGATGAACTCTTCTAAATACAGATTTACACTTGACATGCACGTGGCGCAGTCGCAGGTGTCGCTGCCTATTGTGCTGCATGATACAAAAAGAAAGCTTTACGTAAGCCTTGCGGACGGCGGGAAGCTTTATCACATCGCGGACGGCTGTCTTGCCGTTATCAGGATTGACAGACCGACGGGCACCTATATTGAGCAGTTCTGCCCCATTGAGGACAACACCAATATTGTTTTCGACTTCGAGCAGCACACTAATACTGCGATCGTTGAGGGCTTGCACGAATGCGAGGTCACTCTTTACGGACTTGACGGCGGTGTGCTTACTACTGCGCGGTTCTCCATGGTGGTCAGCGCAAGAGTCGTTAACAGCGACGACATCGAGATCACGGAGGACGACTGGACCCTAATTGACAGCGTGGCCGTCGAGGAAGCAAAGCGTCAGGAGACCTTCAGTCAGACTATGGAGGACGTCAAGGAGGCTATTGCGTCTATTGACGAGGCTATTGACGAGATCGTGCCGCCTACCATCGGCGAAAACGGAAATTGGTTCGTTCGCGGAGAGGATACCGGAGTACAGGCGCAGGGAATACAAGGCGAAAAGGGCGACAAGGGTGACAAGGGAGAAAAGGGTGACAAGGGAGACCGAGGCGAAAAGGGCGCGGACGGTACCGGCGTTTCGATACTTGGCTCATACGCCTCCGAGACCGAGCTTCGCGCAGCTCACCCGACAGGAGAAGTCGGTGATGCGTATATGGTTGCGGGCTCTTTGTACATTTGGTCAGAAACTGAAAAGGATTGGATAAACGCCGGCAGCATCAAGGGCGAAGCCGGAGCTGACGGAAAAACACCCGTAAATGGCACGGACTATTATACAGAAGCGGACAAGGCGGAAATGGTCGAACTTGTTCTTGCGGCTCTGCCTACATGGAACGGAGGAGAATATTGATGGTTTATAAACTGATTGATGCCCAGAGTATGGATAATGCTATGGTGGCTACAGCCGATGCGATAAGAGCCGTAACAGGTATCAAAGAAAGAATCAAATGGGATGATGATATAGGTTTCGCCCATGCTATTCCGGCAGCTACACGCATTGAATATGGTGGTTTTTCAACCGAGTATACGGATTGGGATTGTCCCGACCCCGTAACCGTATCAGGTTTACCATTTACCCCAACGCGCGTTATTGCTTTTGCACTCTTTAATTATGATAACAATTTGGTAGCGTTTGATGTGAATCTTTTATATGCTTTCGATGTAGGAGCTGACGGCGGTCATATTCTGTATTCAGCCAATGGTTATGTTCATGATGATATTGAGAATTTTTCAATTACATTAAACAATGATGGCTTTACCATTAATATCCTTTGTGAAGAGGGAACCAATAACTTTGACAACTACATATCGGGTGGCGATTGGAGATATATCGCTTTTGGATAAAGCTAAAGTATATAATATGACGGAGCAGAATAATCAATAAAAAGCGAGGTGACTGTTAATGGGAGACGAACATAAAATAGTAAATACTACAAAACTCGATACGGCTATGATTGCGACAGCGGACAAGATCAGAGCCGGAACCGGTAAGACCGACAAGATCACATGGAAGGAATCGAACGGCTTCACCGACGATATTCCCGACGGAGTCGAGCAGGCGACGCCGAGTATAAGCGTTGATGACGCGGGAAAGATCACGGCAAGCTCTACGCAGGGCAGCGGTATAGTCAAGAGCGGCACAAGCACAGCAGACAAACAGCTTACTGTGCAGGCGGGTAAGACCGTGACTCCGACGGCTGCCGATCAGACTGTCGTTGATAAAGGCAAATACACCACGGGGGACGTGATCGTCAAAGGCGACGCGGATCTGATTCCCGGAAACATAGTGAAGGACGTTGAGATATTCGGCGTTATAGGTACAGCCGTACAGGGCAAAGCGATTGAAACGGGCAGCTTTTCTCCCGAGACAGACATGTCGGAGGTGACTATTTCGCACGGCTTGGGCGTTGAGCCGACTCTTGCGGTATTTTATCCCGCCGTCGGTTTCGATAACTTCCCAATTCATTATACCGTTTTCGGCATTTACATACTGAACCAAAATATCAATTCGGTATGGCACAGTAACGGTCCTGCCGGTTTAGGTGCGGGAAGCTACTGGGCGGTCTATACCAAATCGGATACTGCAATTACATTTCATGCCTCAACCTTGGAATATTGTTTTAAGGCAGGCTCTGAATACAAATACATTCTGTTGGGGTGATACACATGACTTGGGAAATATTTCTCGGAATTTCGGCTCTTGTAGCCTTTATAATCGCGGTCGGCACGATAATCTCTAAGGCTGCGCAGATGTTTGCGACGCTGAATGCTACGATAACCGTTTTGTCCGACACGCTGAAGGAGTTCAAAAAGGACAGCAAGACGGAGCACAAAGAAATGCACGATAGGCTCGACGATCACGAGACACGTATCGGAATACTTGAAATCAAGGTCGATGGACCTAAAAATAAGGAGACAACCATATGAAAAAGAATCTTGCAGCACTTATCAAGGTCAAGACTATTGTGACACTCGTTGTCATCATCGTATTTACCGTCCTTGCGTTGCGCGGCGACATTGCGCCAGATAACGTGATGGTCATCGTCTCAACGGTGATCGCGTTCTACTTCGGCACGCAGCACGAGAAGAGCGGAACAAACACCGATCAAAGTTCGGGAATAGATCAGAATCTCGGTGATACGGAAAAAAGAAACGAAACAGAAGTGAATGGCAAAACTACTGAAACCAACGAAAAGGACGGTGAATAATTATGTCTACGACAAGGAACAAGATCGTCGCGCAGGCGCAGTCCTGGATAGGCTGCAAGGAGTCGGACGGTTCGCATAAAAAGATCATTGATGTCTATAATTCGCACAAACCGCTTGCCCGTGGATATAAGGTATCATACACCGATGCATGGTGCGCTGCCTTTGTTACGGCGTGCGCGATCAAGTGCGGCGCGACTGATATTATCCCGAAAGAGTGCGGCTGTGGGAAGATGATAAATCTTTTCGAGTCACTCGGATGTTGGGTCGAAAACGATGCATATATCCCTGCTCCCGGTGATATCATTTTTTACGATTGGGAGGATAGCGGAAACGGCGACAACACGGGCGGCGCTGATCATGTCGGAATCGTCGAAAAGGTCAGCGGCAACACTATTACCATCATTGAGGGCAATTATAGCAAGGCTTGTAAACGCCGCGAATTGAAGGTGAACGGCAAGTATATTCGGGGCTACGGAGTACCGAAATACGATGACTCCGAAAAAACTGTCGCAAAGGCAACGACCACAGGAACGCTCGGAAATGTGTCAATCACTTTGCAGATCCTCTGCAAGGGCAGCCGGGGCGAAGCGGTCAAGACTCTTCAGAGACTTCTCAATGCGCTCGGTTTTACCGATGCAGGTGGAAAGGCTCTTGCCGTTGACGGCAGCTTCGGCAATGCGACTCTCTATGCGCTCAAGGCGTATCAGACAGCGAACAAGCTTGAAGTTGACGGATATTGCGGAAAGCAGACTTGGACAAGCCTTCTGACATAAAAGGATATGGGCATCCCTTTGGGATGCCCAATATTCTATTATCATAAAAAACAATTAGGCGGTCCGGATGGTGAGTTAGGCGCATCGATGCGATATCTGAACCAGCGGTACTCAATGCCCTATCGCGAGGTGTCCGATTTGCTGACGGACATTGGAACGGAAGAGCTTGGTCACCTTGAGATGCTCTCTGCGATCATTTATCAGCTGACGAGGAATCTCCCGATCGAACGCATCAAGGGTACGCCATTTGAGCCTTACTACGTCGATCACACTACGGGCGTTTACCCGATAGCGGCTTCCGGTGTTCCGTATGATATGAAATACGTTGGTGTCAAGGGCGACCCGCTTGCAGACCTTGCAGAGTCGCAGGCGGCTGAGCAGAAGGCTCGCGTTACCTATGACAATCTCATTCGCCTCTCCGACGACCCGGATGTGACCGATCCTCTGCGCTTCCTGCGCGAACGCGAGATCGTCCACTTCCAGCGCTTCGGTGACGGCATGCGTATAGTTCAGGATAAGCTCGATTCAAAGAATTTCTACGCCTTCAATCCGGCGTTTGACAAGAAGTGAAAATGAAAGTCGGGAGCCGAAAAGCTCCCGACGGATTTTTCGTTTTTAATTAAAAAGGAAGTCAACGTTTCCTGCCATCAGCGCGGTAAAGCCGCGGTAAATGACCTCGGGGCGGTTGTCGAAGTTTAACTTCATACGCTTTGCACGGTCTATGCTGTCAACGGTCAGGGTTGCCTCAAAGATCGTTTCCTTCTTTTCCGTCAGAGAGCAGTAAACGCGGCATTTGCCCGTCTGCGCGTCTACGCTTTCAATGCGACATTCCGTAAGGATACCGCGCTTTGTAAAGTCGAGGTATCTGAGCGCGGCAGCCATTGCAGCGTCGAGGACGGATGAAAGCACGTTGGACTTGAGTGCCTGCGCCACGATGCGCCCCTTGTCGTTGATCTGATAGTAGGTCAATCCGTTCTCCTCAAAGGAGTCGATGAGGCCTCCGTCGAGCATTTCGTTGAAGTTCTCGGCAAAATCGAGGAACTTTACATAGTCCGTTTGCATGACGATGTCGTTGATGGTGCAGTATTCAAGTGGGTAGTTGATATTTTCAAGAAGATACAGCACGAATATTTTAACCGCGTTTTTATCTTTTATGGTTGATGCCATTAATTTTCTCCTGATAAATATTGCTATATAAATATTATCACAAATTTGAAACTTTTTCAATAGTTTTTATTGCTTTTTTATAAAAAATATGATATTATATTGTGTAAGTAAAAAATCAAAGGAGTGTTTATAGATGTTAAACGTTGCACTTATGGGCTACGGTGTTATCGGCAGCGGTGTTGCCGAGGTCATTGAGCAAAACCGCAAGCTCATCGCTTCGCGCCTCGGGCAAGAGGTCTACCTTAAATATATTCTTGAAATAAAGGACCTTTCCGCTACTCCTTACGCGGACCGTCAGGTCACCGATATAAACGTTATTTTGAACGACCCCGAGGTAAAGGTCGTGGTCGAGGTAATGGGCGGTATCCACCCGGCTTCGGATTTCACACGTGCCGCTCTGGAGGCAGGCAAGAGCGTGGTCACCGCGAATAAGGCGGTCGTTGCCGACTGCGGCGACGAGCTGCTTGCGCTTGCCAGAGAGAAGGGCGTGCGCTACCTCTTTGAGGCGAGCGTCGGCGGAGGGATACCGATCATCCGTCCGCTCATCAACGACCTCGCATCCAATGAAATTGAAGGCATATACGGTATTCTGAACGGAACCACCAACTACATTCTTACCCGTATGACGGGCGAGGGTTGCTCTTACGCGGAAGTTCTCAAGGATGCGCAGAAGCTCGGCTATGCCGAGGCAAATCCGGCGGCCGACGTCGAGGGTACGGATGCTCTGCGCAAGATCGATATTCTTGCCGCGCTTTCCTACGGCAAACTCATCCCCGTCGAGCTTCTCTCGGCAAAGGGCATAACCGACGTTTCTCTTTCCGATATTGCCGTTGCAGAGGCTTTCGGCTGTTCCGTCAAGCTTATCGGACGAGCCGGCAAGCTCGAGGATGGCAGAATATATGCAACCGTCAACCCCGAATTCGTTGAAAGCTCCTGCCCGATGGCACATGTAAACGACGTTTTCAACAGCGTTCTGGTTCGCGGCAATATGCTTGGCGACGCCATGTTCTACGGCAGGGGTGCAGGTAAGCTTCCGACAGCGGGTGCAGTCGTTGCGGATATCATTGACGCGCTTGAAACCGAATTCTGTGCGCCTGCCCGTCTTTTATGGGAGAGGGCGACCGCGGACGATATCGTTCCGGCAGATGAGGCGATTTCCGTTGCGGCGAATAAATTCTGTCATATCTTTGATAGTGCCGAGGCATTTGCAAAGGCGACCGAGGGCATGCTTGATATTGCCGAGGAGGATATCGGCGGCATCCACGCGGTTATTTGCTCCTTGCCCACGCTTGAAGGCAGTGTGAAGACCTATGCCGTACTCAGCTGAGGAAAGAATCAAGGTCACGCATATTCTGACCGACTCAAATATCGGCGGCGCAGGCAGATTGCTCGTGTATCAGCTCCAAAAAGCAGACCGCGATAAATTTGAATACAGCGTCATTCTTCCGGAGGGCGCCGCGCTCATACCCGAGCTTGAAGCAACGGGCGTGACGGTCGAGACCGTTGCCGGCATTGCAGACCGTTCAAATGCTCCCGTGTCAAAGGCCGCCCTCGTAACTCTGCTTAAGAAATTGAAGCCGGACATCGTTCACACCCATTCCTCACGCACCGGCAGATTTGCCGCCGTCGAGGCAGGTGTTCCGGTGATAACGCTCTCCAAGCATTGCTCGGATATGCCATCCGAAAAGCTCGGCAAGTTCCCCTATAAACAGCTCTCTGCACGCGAGTGGAAAAAAACGCTCACGGGCGCTATAGCCACCGACGATTCGGCGGCGGATGCGCTCGTCGCCGAAAATCTGCCACGCGAGAAGATAAAGGTCATTTATAACGGCGCACCCTCGCTCCGCGTCAGCACCGATGAAGAAAAGGCACGGCTTCGCGCAAAGCTCGGGATCCCGGACGGCGCGCTCGTCGTCGGTATCTTTGCGCGCATTGAGCCTGTCAAGGATGTGGATACCTTCCTCTTCGCCGCTCACGAATGCCGTGAGCGAGGGCTTGACGGCATTCATTTCCTCATCGCAGGCGACGGAAGCCGCCGTTGGTACGTTGACGACTATGTCGAGGAGGAGGAGCTTGGCGATAACGTTCATATTTGCGGCTTCGTCAGCGACATAGCTCCGCTTATGAATATTTGCGACGTGAACGTAAATTGCTCCGTCGGCACGGAGACTTCAAATCTTGCACTTATCGAGGGCATGAGCCTCGGTGTCGTTCCCGTAGTTTCCGATCTTGAACCGAACGTGCGCTTGGTTGGAGAGAGCGGTATCGTGTTTGAACGGGAGGACTCCGACGAGCTGGCCGATATCATCGAGGACTTGCTTTGCGACCGTGAAAAGCTTACAAAGCTCTCCGCATCCGCAAAGGCGAGATACGAAGCGCACTACACCTCGGAGCGATTTGCGCGCGAGGTCGAGAGCTATTATTTACAGCTTTTCAGCCAAAATAATCAAAACTGATCTTT
Source organism: Eubacteriales bacterium (assembly GCA_051867815.1). GTDB lineage: Bacteria > Bacillota > Clostridia > Oscillospirales > CAG-272 > CAG-390. The sequence continues at coordinate 23,054 of JBJDZD010000131.1, forward strand.
TTTATCCTTTTTCTCTCAAGGATAAGGATGAATAAGTTTATCAAGGTCATGATGCCGATTGAAAGGTCGGCAAGGCCCCACACAGAGCCGGGCGGCGTTCGTGATGAAACGAGCGCCGCTGTTCCGTATGCAAGCGTCAAAGCAACGCCTGCCGCCCGGCTTCGGGTAAGGTACGAAAGGCAGACCTTGCCGTAAAAGCATTGGCAAAACACCGTCGCCATACCGAAAAGCAAAACCAAGAGGCACATCAGCGGCTCGACCCACTTTCCGAGTGCCGCAGAGTATGCACCCACCGTCATCATCACCGAGTTCTCCCCGAAATGCTCGACCTCGGGGTAGCTGACGAGAATGACGAGTGCGGTCAGGGTACAAAGGAAAACGGTATCGATAAGTACCTCGATGATTCCGAGAAAGCCTTGCTGTGCCGGTGAATCCGAGTATGAGGTGCTGTGCGCCATCGGCGATGTTCCGGCGCCTGCCTCGTTGCTGATAAGGCCGCGCATGACGCCCAAACGAACGCTTTTTGATAGGAAAAATCCTCCCACACCGCCCGAAACGCTTCGAAAATCAAAGGCGGATGTGAAAATATCGGAGAGTGCTTGCGGAATCTTATCCGCTTTTACGATAAGTGCCGCCACAGAGAGCAGACAGAACAGGACGCTCATGAAAGGCACTATCCTGTTCGTTGCGCCCGAAATCCTCTTAAGACCGCCGGAAGAGACTGCCACCATAAGCACGGCGCATATCGCGCCCGTGATCAAAGGGTCGATTTTCAGTATGCTTTCACAGACGCCGACCATGGCGTTTACTTGAATGACACAGCCCATTGAAAGGGAATTGATCAGGCATAGAAAGGCAAAAACAAAGCCGAGAAAATAACCGAGCCGAGGGTGAGCGCGCTCGCTCAAAGCATCCTTTATATATCCCGAAGTACCTTTTCTGCGCGATAGAGCAAGCACGGTTTCCGAATATTTGAGTATTGCCGCAAGCATGGCGGACAGGCACATCCAGAACACCGCTCCGGGGCCGCCAAACCAGATTGCCGCCGAAACGCCCACTATATTGCCCACGCCCAGCACACCGCCCAGCGCCAGCCACAGCGCCGAGCGCGGAGAAACGCCGTCGCTCGACTGCCGAGGCGTTTCTTTTCTCAAAAAAGGTGCCAAAACTGCTCGCGGATGAATTACGGGATTTCCGCGCATATATAATATAAAGAAGATTCCTGCGCCTATCAGAGCCGCGGGCAAAATCGCTCCCAATATCCGTGAATTTACAAAATCAAGCATGATTATCCTCCTTTGTAGAGTATATTCACGAATTTAATTGGCAATTCATTCTTCGGGTGCTAAAAAATGTGTGAACAATATGTTAATTTGAGGCAAAAGTACTTGATTTTTTGAGATTTTGTAGTACAATTATAGGCGTAAGTTAGCACTCAACCAAAAAGAGTGCCAAAATGAAACAAATTATTTTCACATATCCCAAAGGAGGACGAAAAATGAACATTAAACCTCTTGCAGACAGAGTTGTAATCAAGCTCGTCGAAGCAGAAGAAAAGACAAAAGGCGGCATCATTCTCACCGCAGGCGCTCAGGAAAAGCCGCAGGTGGCCGAGATCGTTGCGGTCGGTGAAGGCAAGAAGAATGAGGACGGCGTTGTTATTCCCGTTGATCTCAAGGTAGGTCAGAAGGTCATTGCCGCTAAATATGCAGGCACCGAGATCAAACTCGACGGCGTTGAGTACACCATCATCGCAGAGAAGGACATTCTCGCGGTAATCGAATAATCGAAAGGAAGATTTTTTACTATGGCAAAGGATATTTATTACGGAATCGATTCCAGAAACGCGCTTCTTCGCGGCGTTGACAAGCTTGCGGACACCGTTAAGATCACTCTCGGCCCGAAGGGCAGAAACGTGGTTCTTGACAAGAAATACGGCGCGCCCCTCATCACCAACGACGGTGTTACCATCGCAAAGGAGATCGAGCTTGACGACCCTGCAGAAAATATGGGCGCACAGCTCGTAAAGGAGGTTGCAACCAAGACAAACGATGCAGCCGGCGACGGTACTACCACAGCTACGCTTCTTGCTCAGGCAATGATCCACGAGGGCATGAAGAACGTCACCGCAGGCGCAAACCCCATGGTTCTCCGCAAGGGTATGAAGAAGGCCATCGACCGCGCCGTTGAGTGCCTTGCAGACATTTCAAAGCCCGTAAGCGGCAGCGACGACATCGCGCGCGTAGGCACTATCTCCGCAGGCGACGAGGTGATCGGTCAGCTTATCGCAGACGCAATGGAAAAGGTGACCTCGGACGGCGTTATCACCGTTGAGGAATCCAAGTCCGCAGAGACCTCCTCCGAGGTCGTCGAAGGTATGCAGTTCGACCGCGGCTATATCTCCCCCTATATGGCAACCGACATGGAGAAGATGGAGGCAGTTCTCGACGATTGCTACATCCTCATTACCGACAAGAAGATCTCCGCAGTCCAGGATATTCTCCCCGTCCTCGAGCAGATCGTTCAGGCAGGCAAGAAGCTCCTCATTGTAGCTGAGGACCTCGACGGCGAGGCTCTCACCACCATCATCCTCAATAAGCTCCGCGGCACCTTCACTTGCGTTGCAGTTAAGGCTCCTTCCTTCGGTGAAAAGAGAAAGGAAATGCTCCGCGACATCGCAATCCTCACCGGCGGTCAGGTAATCACCTCCGACCTCGGCCTTGAACTTAAGGATACCACCGTTGCAGACCTCGGCCGTGCACGCCAGGTCAAGGTAACCAAGGAAAACACCATCATCGTTGACGGTGCAGGCGACAGCCAGTCAATCAAGGATCGCATAGCTCAGATTCGCGGTGAGCTTGAGAACACCACCTCAAACTTCGACCGTGAGAAGCTCCAGGAGAGACTTGCAAAGCTTGCAGGCGGTGTTGCCGTTATCAAGGTCGGTGCGGCTACCGAGGTTGAGATGAAGGAAAAGAAACTCCGCATCGAGGATGCTCTCAACGCTACTCGCGCGGCAGTTGAAGAGGGTATCGTTCCCGGCGGCGGAACCGCTTACCTCAATATCATCAGCGAAGTTTCAAAGCTTCTCAAGACCGTTGAAGGCGACGAAAAGACCGGTGTTTCCATCGTTCTTAAGGCTCTCGAGGCTCCCGTTCGTCAGATTGCTCAAAACGCAGGCTTCGACGGCGGCGTTATCGTTGATAAGATCGTATCCTCTCGCAAGAGCGGTTGGGGCTTCGATGCCTACAACGAGGTCTACTGTGACATGATGAAGGCCGGTATCGTCGACCCCACCAAGGTTACCCGTTCCGCACTTCAGAATGCGGCTTCCATTGCATCCACCATCCTCACCACTGAGGCAGTCGTTGCAAACCAGAAGGAAGACCCTGCGGCAGTTGCCGCAGCCAACGCGGCTATGAACGCCGGCGGCGGAATGTATTAATTAAATCAAAACACACAAAAAGAAGCGAGCCGCCGGCTCGCTTCTTTTTGTGTCAGTTGAAAATCATCATGCAATTAAAATTATATGATGCTCCGGGCGCGAGCTTGACAAAGCCCTTGCGCTCCGATATTCGGTCGGGCGCACTCCCTTCGGGGGCATCGGAGGCGGGTAAGGTTTTCCACGGCTCAATGCAAAGAAATGGCGCATCCGAGTGCATCGGTTGCCAGAAGCCGACGAAGGGCGCATCCGGAAAGACGACGGTCACGCTTCGTTCGTCGTCCTTTGATTCAAGCGTCGCACTTTTGATGCCCGAAAGAATTATGGCATCGTTGTCGAAAAGGGAATTATCAAGGTCGATGTATTTGCCTTCGCGCAGGGGGTAAGCCACATCTTTGCCAGCCATTAAAAATCTTTCCGAAAGCAGATGCCGTCGCACCTCGCCCGAGGTCTCGAGCGAAAGTTGGGCACGGCCTTCGGGGAGTATAAAGCCGGGATGAAGCCCGATCCCGAAGGGCATTTCGCGGTCGTTTGTATTCGTGACCGTAACGGTTTCAAGCAAAGAATTCTTTGCAAGCTTGAATCGGCGGCGCAAAACGAACGAATACGGATACGCGGCACGGGTCTCTGCGTCATCCTTTAAGGTGAATTCGGCAAAATCTCTCATGGCAACTGCCTCCATGCGCTTGCTCCGCGCAAAACCGTGGCACGCCATCGAACAAATAGTATCTCCGTCCATCCAAACACCGTCGCGAAGCCTTCCAACGGTCGGGAAGAGCAGGGGCGCACAGGAGCACCAATATTTCGGGTCCCTCTGCCAAAGATATTCGTGGTCTGCCGCCTTTATCGACATCGGTTCACCGCCCACATCGGAGAGGGTGACGCTCAAATAATTATTTTTTATAATATACTCTGCCATTTCGGTACCTCCTTAATAATTCTACCATAGCCGATTGTAAAAGTCAACAAATATAATTAAAATTCGTTTTTTCGGTGGCTTTGCCGACGAAAAAACACCGCCCAGACGAGCAA
>JBJDZD010000132.1:0-27485 GCA_051867815.1 Eubacteriales bacterium
CTTCTCGATAGCTTCCTTTACGGGAGCGGTGTCGCTTTCGGAAACCTTGTCACCGATCTCACCGAGGGTCTTTTCGGACTGGAAGATGAGGTTTTCGGCGTAGTTCTTGGTCTCAACCGTTTCCTTGAGCTTCTTATCCTCATCAGCGAACTTCTCTGCCTCGCGAACTGCACGGTCGATATCTTCCTGGCTCATATTGGTGGAGCTTGTGATGGTGATGTGCTGCTCTCTTCCGGTGCCCTTATCCTTTGCGGTTACGTTAACGATACCGTTTGCGTCAATATCGAAGGTGACCTCAATCTGAGGTACTCCGCGGGGTGCGGGGGGAATGCCGTCAAGAGTGAATCTGCCGAGTGTGGTGTTACCGGACGCCATCTGGCGCTCGCCCTGAAGAACGTGGATCTCAACCTGGGTCTGATTGTTATCGGCTGTGGAATATACCTGGCTCTTCTTTACGGGAATGGTGGTATTTCTGTCGATGATCTTATTGAATACTCCGCCGAGGGTCTCGATACCGAGGGACAGAGGAGTTACGTCAAGAAGGAGGAGATCCTTTACCTCGCCGCCGAGAACGCCACCCTGAATAGCCGCGCCGATTGCTACGCACTCATCGGGGTTGATGCCCTTGAAGGGTTCCTTTCCGATGAAGTTCTTGACTGCTTCCTGAACTGCCGGAATTCTCGTGGAACCGCCGACGAGGAGCACCTTATCGATCTGCGCAGGGGTAAGGCCTGCATCTGCAAGAACCTGCTTGGTAGGCTTCATGGTTGCGTCAACGAGGTCTGCAGTCAACTCGTTGAACTTAGCACGGGAAAGGGTTGCCGTGAAATGAAGAGGTCCTGCCGCCGTTGCCGTAAGGAAGGGGAGGTTGATCTCCGTTGAGGTTACGCCGGAAAGCTCGATCTTTGCCTTCTCTGCCGCCTCCTTAAGTCTTTGAACGACCATCTTGTCGCCGCGTACATCAACGCCGTGTTCTCTCTTGAATTCATTTATCATCCAATCGATGATTCTCTGGTCGAAGTCGTCACCGCCGAGCCTGTTGTTACCTGCGGTTGCGAGAACCTCAAAAACGCCGTCCGATATCTCAAGCAGGGATACGTCGAATGTACCGCCGCCGAGGTCGAAGACCATGATCTTCTGATCGTTTTCCTTATCCATACCGTAAGCAAGAGCAGCGGCCGTCGGCTCGTTGATGATACGAAGAACCTCAAGACCTGCAATCTTACCTGCATCCTTGGTTGCCTGGCGCTGTGCGTCGGTGAAGTATGCGGGAACGGTGATTACCGCCTGGTTAACGGAAGTTCCGAGATATGCCTCTGCATCCGACTTAAGCTTCTGCAGAATCATTGCGGATATCTCCTGGGGAGTATATCCCTTGCCGTTGATGTTTACGCGTCTGTCCGTACCCATGTCTCTCTTGATGGAGCTGATGGTGAGGTCGGGGTTGGTGATAGCCTGGCGCTTTGCAACCTGGCCGACGAGACGCTCGCCGTCCTTCTTGAACGCTACGACGGAAGGAGTTGTTCTTGCTCCTTCGGGATTGGGGATTACAACAGGCTCGCCGCCTTCATAAACTGCTACGCATGAGTTTGTTGTACCAAGGTCAATGCCTATGATCTTTGCCATAATTAAATTTCCTCCGAATATATTTCTTTTTGATTTTCCATGTTAGTTTGCGACCTTAACGACCGCGTATCTGATGACCTTATCGCCGCGAACGTAGCCCTTTTGGAGCACCTCAACGACTTCGTTTTCACCGTAATTTTCGTCATCAATGTGCATTACGGCATAGTGGCGGTCGGGATCGAAAGTCTCTCCCTCTGCCTTGATCTCCTCAACGCCGAGCTTTGCAAGCCCTTCGTCAAAGCTCTTGAGTATCAGCGCAAGACCGTCGGCAAGCGCCTTGGCGTCCTCGCATCCGACTGCGCGCCCGAGATTGTCAAGCACGGGAAGCAAAGCATTGATGGCATCCGCGTATGCATCCGAGTAAACGCCCTCGCGCTCCTTGGCGGAACGGCGGCGGAAGTTATCGTACTCGGCGTAAAGGCGGAGATATTTGTCATCACGTTCCGCCACGGATGCTTCAAGCTCGGCGACCTTTGCTTCAAGCTCGCGCACTTTTTTATTCTTCTTTTCCTTTTTGGATTCGGCTTCGGGCTTCTCTTCCTCTGCAACGGGAGCTTCGTTCTTTACCTCTTCCTCTGCAGCGGAAGCTTCGTCCTTTACCTCTTCCTCGGGAGCGTTGATTTCCTTTTCGTCAATCTGTGTCATTGTTGCCATCCTTTATTTGAATTTCTTTAATTTCATCCTTCTTGCCGGGAGGTGCGAGCGCTGAATACTCATCCATGATCTCACCAACCGAGCCGCAAAGTCTTTCTATGGTTTCAAGCACCTTTGCGTAATCCATTCGGCGAGGGCCGAGAACACCGATAACTCCGAGCGTTTTGCCGTCGCGAACGATCGGCTTGAAAACGATAGCAGAGTTGTTCATCACCTTGACCGACGATTCCGAGCCTATGAGAACCGAAATGTCATCTCCCTCAGCTTCCGAAACGAGCTTCAGAATCTCGTCCTTCTGCTCGAGCGTTCCGAGGAGGTCGCCGAGCTGATCGGGATTTTCGTAATCGGGATAGTGGAGCAGATTTCCGATGCCGGTCAGCTGTAGTTCGCCGCCGTCATTCTCAGTGAGCGTTGCATAGATCGTTTTGACGATCGGTGCGATAAGCTCCGCATCCGCACCCATCTCATCCTCAAGGCGAAGCATGACGGACATGTTCAGCGCATCCGCAGTAAGATTTACCGCGATCTCGTTCAGCACCGCGCCCAAGCGTGAAATAACCGCCTGCGGCTTCGGAGAGAGCACTCTGATATGCTTTGATATAACGTTACCCGAAGCATTGATCATAATGAGAACGAAATTGTGTTCATCTATATATGCCGTCTCAAATCGGGTTATTACAGCAGAAGATCGCCCCGGCTTAACGGCAAGACCCGTATAATTTGTCATAGCCGACGCAAGCTTTGAAGCCGCGAGAAGTATCTGATCAAGCTCTGCGGTCTTGCTCTTGAGGATGCGGTTGATCTGCTGAATCTCGTTATTTGTCATTGCGTAATGTTCAATGAGCTGGTCAACGTAGAACCTGTAACCAAGCTGTGAGGGAACTCTGCCTGCCGAAGTATGCGGCTGCTCAAGGTAGCCAAGCTCTTCAAGCTCGGACATCTCGTTTCTGATCGTTGCAGAGGAGCAATTGATGCCCGGAAGCTGCATCAGCGACTTTGAGCCTATCGGCTCGCCAAGCTCAATATGGGATTCGACTATTGCTTTGAGTATCTGCTTTTTTCTGTTACTCAGTTCGCTTCCGTACATGACTTTTTCTCCTTCTCAATAGTTATAGCCAATTGTAAAACTGCGTTTTACAATTGAGATCCGCTGCCTAAATAGTTAAACGGCATCGTTCGCGGTGCATTTCTTAGCACTCATTTACCGCGAGTGCTAAGCTACGCTAATAATATACCACAAACGATGCCGTTTTTTTACTCTTTTGTTTGGACTTTTTGTGAATTATTTGTGAATATTGGCAGATTGGGTGCCAGACTGCAAAATTTTCCGCTTTTTAAGGCAATCAATAATAGAATTCGGGGGGAATATCAGTAAGGTCCTCAATGGTATCGGTGCAAACAGCCGGATACTTTTCCTTATCATAAACGTAGTAATTGACCAGCTTGTTGGAATTTCTCCATCTTGTGAAGGCGTCAATCTGTGCATCCGTCATAAGATAAGTGTTGACCGTGTGATAGGGAGCCGCCTGCGGAGTTGAATCGAAATGATACCAAGCCGGGGAGCTTTCCGTGCCGATATTGACGAGCAGCCAGAAATGAGTCCCCGTTCCCTCGATCTTTGCGGATTCCGCGCGCTCGATAAGGTGGACGTCGAAGCCGAGATAGTCAAGTATCGCATAGGACACCGCGGCGTATGTGAAGCAGTCGCCGGAAAATCCTCCGCTTAGCGTAGCGTAAGCCTCGTGCCGCCAATCAGTATGGGGGGATGTGCCGACATAGTGGATACTGCTTTTCGTATAGATATAAACCTGATAGATCTTTTCGATCACGGTCATTTCCGGAGTGATACCGATGTCCGCTTCGAGGCTCTTGATAACTTGTGCCAGCATTGCGTCGGTGATGAATCCGTCGTTAACCGTGAGCTTGACCGAACGTCGGGTTTCGTTGCCGGCGGCGTCACGCGCCACGATCTCTACGGTATACTTGCCGGGAAGATCAAGGTCTGCACCGGAGATGTCAAGGAACAGCTCAAAGCTTCCGCTGTTATCGCTTGCTTCGACCAAGGCGCGCCAAATGATGGGCTTTCCCGTGTCAACCTCAAGCTCCTCGGGAGCTTTCGAAATAACGGGGGCTTCCGTATCAATGGCAAGAATGAAGTAGCTTGTATAGATGGTCTGATTGCCATGCGCATCGGTCAGCACCAAAACGACATCGTAGGTTCCGGCACCTCCTATGGATGGCTCGGACTGATACCTGACGGTAACCTCACTGCAATCAACGATATCGGAAATAAAATCGGAAGCGGATGGAGCTTTGTTGTAGCAGTTCTGCGGAGTAACGGTGGCCGTGGGGGGCGTTCTGTCGGCAATCTCAAGCACGACATCGTAGGTTTTGCCCTCCGCTTCAATTTGAAGCATATAAATTCCGGCTGTGGTAGTGCTTATGCCGGAGATATCCGAAAGATAACGGCCGACTCCGCTCTTTCCGCTGAATACGTCGGCGGACGGAAGCGGCTCTCCAAGCTCGGAAACGTAATGCGTATAAAGCAACGAATCTTTCGGAACCACATTGATAAAGATCTTATACTCCGTCTTGTTGCCGCCCTCGTCCGTTAAAACGACGGTGACCTCGTGCTTGCCGATTTTATTCGTGTCCGGCTTTTTCTTAAAGCTGACCTCGACCTTGGTGGCGTCAACGATATCTTTTACACAATCGGATGCGCTGACCTCACTGCCCTGCCATACGGAAATATCGCCTGCCCGCGCAGTGGGCGGTTGGGTATCGACGACGATGAGCTTTGAGATACATTTCTTTCCGTCAACGATAAGCGTGATTTTATATTCGTTGACCGACGAAAGGTCGTAGGTCACGCCCTCTGCAAATTCGGCGGTATGACCTTCTGCAACTATGAAGTCGGAGGCGTATATTCCCTCTCTTCCGGCCTCAACGGTAACGCTTCGCGCAACGTATTCGGGTCTCATAAAGACCGTCACTATCATGAGTGCCGTTATCAGCAGTAGCATGAGCACGAGTACTATCATGGCGACGATGAGCGAATTAGAATCAGGGCTTTTCTTTTGCGGTTCGCGGTGCTTTTGCACCGTATCACCTCTATATTGACTTCTGTACTGTTTATAATCCATAATTAACCTTGTCCTTGAAATAATCATCAATTATATTATATCACTCAAAGACAATTTTTGAGTGACTAAATAATTAATTTATAATAAACAAAAAAGAGCCGGATCAGGCTCTTTTTTCTCATTATCCCATCTTCTCTCCGAGCTGTGTACCGCCCAGAATATGAAAATGAAGATGCTTGACGGACTGACAAGCATCCGCTCCGCAATTTGAAATTATTCGGTATCCGCCCTCAAGGCCCTCTGCCTTTGCAATATGGGGTATCACTTCGAATATCTTTGCGACATATTTGCTGTTCTCCGGCGTGATTTCATCGGCGGAAGCAATGTGCGTCTTCGGAACGATCAGGACATGCACGGGCGCCTGCGGATTGATATCGCGGAAAGCATACACGTATTCATCCTCATAAACCTTAGCCGAGGGAATGTTTCCTTTGATTATTTCGCAGAAAAGACAAAATTCCATTTTCTTTCTCCTTTTTGGTGATGAGTTGGTGATGAGATAATAATATCACAAAAAGCGGAAAATGTCAATAGGCCGTTGCGATCGGATCATTAAATCCGAAAAAAAGCGTTTTGAGAATCATTTCAGAACTCAAAACGCTTTTTCGTGCTATTGTCCTGCGCTGAAGAGACCGCCTCTTATTCGGCGCAAACGGTTACGCGACCGTTGGTAAGCTCGGTGATGAGGTCGATGATTCCGACGACAACGCCAATGCAGAAGAAGCAAAGGATACCGACTACGAGAGTGGTAGTATTCTTTGTTTCAAGGTAGCGAAGAATACGATATACACCGCTAACGATTCCTGCAGTCCAAGGAAGGAAAAGGAGGATCTTGACGATAAGTGGAAGTTCCTCGAATTTTTCCGTGTACTTTACCTGTTCAGACATTTTCTTTTCTCCTTATGTATTAATCTATCCACCAATCGTTGCCCTTAACGGGATGCAAGCGAGGTCGATATATTCTATCGTATATTATAACACACCTGAGATGAATAGTCAATACCAATTTAACAAAAAAAAACGCAATTTTGAAATAAAAAAGCAGGCAGATCGCAAAACGACCTGCCTGTTGTCTTAATAAAAGGCTTACTTGTACTTGCGCTTTCTTGCAGCTTCAGACTTCTTCTTGCGCTTTACGCTGGGCTTTTCATAGTGCTCTCTTTTACGGAGCTCTGCGAGTACGCCGGAACGTGCACACTGCTTCTTGAAGCGACGAAGAGCGTTATCAAGAGATTCGCCTTCTCTGAGCTTAACTTCTGCCATATTTATTTCCCTCCCCTCGCTACAAAACGGAATTAACGGAATTATTATACACCAAACCGGGGCAAATGTCAATAGTAATTTGAAAATAATTGCAAATCTTTTTGATATTTGCCCCCGATTGGTACATTTTATCACTTTACGACGATATTTACTATCTTATTGGGCACCGCGATCTCTTTAACGATCGTCTTGCCGACGATTGCCGCCGCAATTCTCTCGTCCGACTTTGCAAGAGCAACGGCTTCGTCCTTGGGGCAGTCCAAAGGAAGGACAACGGTGGCGCGAACCTTGCCGTTGATCTGTACTGCGACCTCGACGGATGCATCAACCGTCTTTGACTCATCGTATTCCGGCCACTTTGCAAGGGAGAGCAAGCCCTTGCCACCGAGGACCTCGTTTATCTCCTCGCACAGATGGGGAGCGAAGGGACAAAGTATCGTCGCAAGCGTCAGAAGCTCGTCGCGCGTGAGCGTGCCGCAATCGTATATCTTGTTGACAAGCTCCATCATCGCCGCAATGGCGGTATTGAACTTCATCGCCTCGATATCCTGCGTGACCTTCTTGACGGTCTTGTGGAAGGGCACCTCGAGGGCAGGGGTTACGCCGTTGCCCTTTGCAATATCGCAAAGGTCGGCAACTCTGTCAAGGAAGCGCTTACAGCCGCGAACGCTGCTGTCGTTCCACGGTGCTGCGGCTCCGTAGTCGCCCATAAAGAGCACGTAGGTGCGCAGTACGTCGGCGCCGTAAGCGTCAATAACGTCGTTGGGGTCAACGCCGTTGCCGCGCGACTTACTCATCTTTTCGCCGTCGGAACCGAGGATAAGGCCCTGCGCCGTTCTCTTTGCATAAGGCTCCTCGGTCGGCACTGCGCCGATATCGTAGAGGAAATGATGCCAGAAGCGCGAATAAATCATGTGGCGCGTTACATGCTCCATACCGCCGTTGTACCAGTCAACGGGAAGCCAATAATCGAGCTTTTCGGGGTCGGCAAGAGCATCGGTGTTATGCGGATCGATATAGCGCAGATAATACCAGGACGAACCTGCCCACTGGGGCATGGTGTCGGTCTCGCGCTTTGCGGGAGCGCCGCACTTGGGGCAGGTGCAATTTACGAACTCCTCGATTCTCGCAAGAGGCGATTCACCGCCGACGCCGGGAGCAAACTCCTCCATGGGCGGCAGACGGAGAGGAAGCTCCTCGTAGGGTACGGGTACCATTCCGCAATGCGGACAATGAACTATCGGGATAGGCTCGCCCCAATATCTCTGGCGGTTGAACGCCCAGTCCTTCATCTTATACTGAACGCCGCGCTCGCCGACGCCGCGACGAGCCAGCTCCTCAATAGCACGCTTGATAGCCTCGCTCTTGACGGAGATGCCGTTAAGGAAGCCGGAATTGACCATTTCACCGTCGCCTGCATAAGCTTCCTTTTCAATATCGCCGCCCTTGATGACCTCAATGACGTCAATGCCGAACTTGCGTGCGAACTCCCAGTCGCGGCTGTCGTGTGCCGGAACTGCCATAATGGCGCCGGTACCGTAGCCCATCATTACGTAGTCTGCAATGTAAACCGGTATATTCTTGCCGGTGATGGGGTTGACGGCGGAAATGCCGTCAAGGCAAACGCCGGTCTTGTCCTTTACGAGCTGTGTGCGCTCGAATTCGGTCTTTTTCGCGCACTCGTTGCGGTAATCAATAACGGCATCCATGTTTGCAATCCTATCGGCATATTTGTCGATAAGAGGATGCTCGGGGGCGATTACCATGAAGGTTACGCCGAAGATGGTATCGGGACGGGTCGTGTAAACGCGAAGCTTTTCATCAACCTCTGCAAGCGGGAAATTGATGAATGCGCCCTCGCTTCGACCTATCCAGTTGACCTGCTGTTGCTTGATGTTGGGCAGATAATCAACTTCATCAAGGCCCTGCAAGAGCTTGTCCGCATACTCGGTGATGCGCAGATACCATACGTCCTTCGACTTTTGAATGATATCGGAGTGGCAGATATCGCATTTGCCGCCCTGGGAATCCTCGTTTGAAAGAACGACCTTGCAGGAGGGGCAATAGTTTACGAGTGCAGTGTCGCGGAATGCCAGACCGTTCTCGAACATCTTGAGAAATATCCACTGTGTCCAGCGGTAGTAATCCTCGTCCGTGGTGTCAATAACGCGATCCCAATCAAGCGCGAAGCCTACTCGGCGGAGCTGATTTGTGAACTTTGCAATGTTTTTATCGGTGACGATTCTGGGGTGAACGCCGGTCTTGACCGCGGTATTCTCCGTAGGCAGGCCGAAAGCGTCAAAGCCCATGGGGAACAGAACGTTGTAGCCGTCCATGCGCTTCTTTCTGGTGATGACCTCAAGTCCGGAATACGCCTTGATGTGTCCGACGTGCATTCCGGAACCGCTGGGATACGGAAATTCGACCAAGCCGTAAAACTTGGGCTTTTCGCTTCCCTTCTCTCCGGGATCGGCAGCGCGGAACGCCTTTTCCTCGTCCCAACGAGCCTGCCATTTCTTTTCGAATTCTTTGAAATTGTTTCTCATATTGAAAACTCCTTAGTCTTCTACCTCAACCCTCTCGGTGTCGGAGTAAAGTTTGTCAAGATTATAAAATTCACGCATTTCGCGGCTGAATATGTGAACGATGACTCTGCCGTAGTCGATGACCATCCAAGAGTTATCGGAGCCTCTGCCCTCGGTGCGGTCGGCCTTAACGTCGATCTTCTCAAGCTGATATTCGACCTCATCGGTAAGTGCCTTAACGTGGGTGTTCGACTGCGCCGTGCAGAGCACGAAATAATCGGTCAGGTCGATCTTATCGCCCACATGCATTACTGCGATATCCTCGCCGTTCTTGTGGTCAAGAACGCGATAAACTGCCTTGGCAAGCGAAAGCGATTCGGGAATGCCTGCGCCGTCCTTTTCAACCGTGACGGAAAACTGCTGATTCATTTCCATATTTATGTTTCCTTTCTGTGCAAAGAAATAGATTTTAGTTTAACCTTTAACCCTCAATGGGCTTGGGGGAAAGCAAGGAATATTTGTAGATGCGCAAGAAGTCATCATCCTCTTCCTTGCATAATATCCAATTCGGATCAAAAAGGCTGTCCGAAACGTCTTTGTCGTAAACGTTAAAGTAGGTGTTGATCGCCTCAAGCGTGCCGGCACGCGAGAGAACATAGTACCATGCCTCGGGGTCGGTCTTGTGAAGCTGGAAGCCCGGGCAGGTGAGCATGACGAGCTTCCGCTCTTTTGCCGCGAAGAATCTCGATGCAAAGAACGCGGCATCGTCAACTATCAGGTCTGTTTCGAGCATCGGGAGTATCTCTCGGGCAAGACCGATCGTTTGCGCAAGCGTGATCTCGTTTATCAGCTTATGAAAAAGAGAGGACATAAACTTCTTTTGCGCGTCAATGCGGCCGAGGTCGCCGAGGGCGTAATCGGAGCGGTATCGGATGAAATCGACGGCGTTTTTGCCGTCAAGCACCTGAAGCCCCGCCTTGATGTCAATATAAAGGTCCTGGTACGGATCGCTGTACTTCATATCGAACGGCACGTCGATCTCGACCCCGCCTATCGCGTCTATCATCGTTTCAAGCGACTTTATGTCGATGAGGGCTGTGTAGTCGATATTGACGCACAGCGTTACCTCAAGGACGTCGCGTATAGCGTAAACGCCGTAGTCGCGCAAGATCTCGTTTATCTTGCATGCGGAGCCGTCGTACTCTATATAGGTATCGCGCGGTATCTGCATGACCGTCAATTCGCCCGTGCGCGTGTCAAAGGACGCAAGGAGTATTGCATCGGCGCGGAACGCCGCCTTGTCAACTCCCACGCCGAGGAATATATACTTTCCTTCCTCTCGGACGTACGGCGGTGGTGCGGAAGTTACCTCACCCGTGACGGTATCCGAGGTGTTTTCGGGATCGGGAGTAATGGGGGTGTTATTCGTGAAAGGCACGTCCGTTCCGACGTCGGGGCGGTAAACGATTGCCTTGATCGCAAGGAGAGAAACCAGCACAAGGGTCAGCGAGAGGAGCATTATCAGCCCGATAACGTATATCTTATCAAGCTTCATCGCAAAGCCTCCGCTCAAGCCATTTTTTCGTTGCAAGCGTTGCCGGATTTATCGGCTCGCCCTTCTCGCGCAGGTGTGCAAGCGTGCTTTCGATCGACCTCAGCACAGCGCGGTCAATATGCGCCTCTCTTTGCTTTGCCGTCATATTTTCGGGCTTTGCGGCAAAGAAATCACGGCGAAGCTCGATGCATGGGGGATACTTCCTCGTTTCGTCGATGAAATCGGCAAGGAAGATTATCTTCTCGTAAATATCCATGCCCTCCCTGCCCGACGTATGGTATCGGACGGCGTTTTTCACCGTTTCGTTATCAAACTCCGGATAGAGCAAGGGGATGACGAGTGCGCCCGTAACGGCGTGGATGGTCGGCATACATGCAAGCTCTTCGGATGGCAAGGTTACCGAAAACCGCTCAATGATGCGAAGCTGGTCTTCGTCCGAATACTCCTTGGTGTTATCATGCAGCAGCGCGGCGGCGCGAAGGATGGAAAGATCGCATTCAAAGAGCCTTCCGAGCCTTACTGCCATATCCTCTACCGCCAAAACGTGCGCAAGCCTTTTTGGGGAGAGTGTTTTTGAGATCGCTTCTCTGAGGGAAGCAATTTGTTTTTCGCTGAAAGCTTCCATTTTAAGCAAATAGGTGGTTCGTTTTGATATATTCCGCGACTTCGGGGCAGACCATGGACGAGATATCGCCGCCCGAGCGCAGGGTCTTGCGCACAAGGCTTGAGGATATTTCTATCGGGTCTGCTACCACGCGGCGCACGACGGCGTTGTATTTTTCCGTATATTCGCCTATCTTGGCCAATATCTTCTTGGTTATGATCGGGTCGTTTTCGCGGCGAATGTAGATGGGATAGCATAGCTTGAATATCTCATCTGCTCTATACCATGTGTCAAGTGTCAAAAACATATCCGTTCCGCAGAAGAGGAAGAGGCGTGTGTCGGGCGCCGAAAGCTCACGCAGGGTATCCACCGTGTAGCTGACACCGCCGCGGCGAAGCTCCATATCGGTGACTATGATGCCCTCGATTCCCTTGAAGGCAAGCTCGCACATGCGAAGACGGTGCTTCGGGTCAATATCGAAGTCAAGCTCCTTATGGGGCGGAATGGCGGCCGGAATAACGAGCACGTAGTCGAGCCTCATCTGCTTCATGAACGCCTTTACCGCTTCAACGTGACCGTTGTGCGGCGGCGCGAACGTTCCGCCGTAGATACCCACGCGGAGCGTGTTTTCATTTTGCGGTGCGCGGTTCATTTCAGTTCGATTTTCGGGTTCTTCTTTGACGGCCTGAAAAGAACGAGCTTTTTGCCTACCGTGCAGACCACGTCAGCGCCCGTCGCCTCTGCAAGCGCATCCGCCGCCTCACGGGTCGTCCATGCGCAGTTATCAAGCACCGAAAGCTTTATCAGCTCACGAGCCTCGAGCGCATCCGAGACGGTCTTTACAAGGTTTTCGCCGATGCCGTCCTTGCCGATCTGCATGATGGTCGGCTCGGAGGTGGCGAGAGAGCGAAGGTATGCTCTCTGTTTAGACGTTAACATCATAATCCGTACCTTTTCCATAGTTTATCTTTTTCTTCCGCGATGCGCGCATTAAAAGCGGCGGCAAACGACCGCACGGCCGCTCCACGATGGCTTATCGCGTTCTTTTCTTCCGCGCTCAGCTCGGCAAAGGTCTTGCCGAATGGGTCGAACCAGAAAAGGGGGTCGTAGCCGAAGCCGCCCTTTCCGCGCGGAAAGCAAAGTATCTCGCCGGGGCAATAGCCCGTTCCTACTATCGGCTCACCCGCGAGGGGCTGACCCTCGGGGATGACGCATGCGATAGTGCAAACGAAAGCCGCGCCCCTGTTTGCAACTCCTTCGAGATTTTTGAGGAGCTTTGCGTTGTTATTCTCATCATTGCACGGCTCGCCGGCGTATCTCGCCGAGAATACTCCCGGCTCACCTCCGAGGGCTTCGACCATGAGGCCGGAATCGTCCGCTATGGAGCAAAGTCCTGAAAACTCTGCCGCCGCGCGCGCCTTGATAAGTGCGTTTTCTTCAAAGGTTGCTCCGTCTTCGACGATATCGCCGACAAAGCCGACGTCGTCAAGGGAAAAAAGCTCGATCTCAATATCCTTGATATAAGCGGAAAGGAGCTTTTGAAGCTCCGCGATCTTTCCGCGGTTTTTGGATGCAATACAAATTTTCATGCTCAAATTATTCAAAAAGTGCTTCCGTAAATTCTTTTGCGTCAAATTCCTGCATGTCGTCGATCTTTTCACCGACGCCGATGAACTTGACGGGAATGCCAAGCTCCTTGCGGATGGAAAGGACGATACCGCCCTTTGCCGTTCCGTCGAGCTTATTCAGAATAAGACCGGTTATTTCTGCGGCGTTTTTGAACTCCTTAGCCTGCAGGATCGCATTCTGTCCGGTGGTTGCATCAAGGACGAGAAGATTCTCACGCGATGCACCGGGAAGCTCACGATCGATCACGCGGTTGATCTTTGCAAGCTCGTTCATCAGGTTCTTCTTGTTGTGCAGTCGGCCTGCGGTGTCAACGATGAGTACGTCCGCACCGCGGTTGCGCGCGTAATTTGCCGCATCATAAACGACCGCTGCCGGGTCGCTTCCCTCGGTCTGCTTGATCAGCTCCACATCCGCTCTTCGACACCACTCGGCAAGCTGATCGATGGCGGCCGCGCGGAAGGTATCCGCCGCCGCAACCACGACCTTTTTGCCCTCGGCACGAAGTCGGTTGGATATTTTGCCTATTGAGGTCGTCTTGCCTGCTCCGTTCACACCGATGACGAGAATTACGGAAGGCTTTGTTTCAAGCTTCAGCGGTTCACCCTCGCCAATCATGTCCGAAATGATCTCACGAATGGCGGCATCGATATCCTCACGGGATTTGATGCGGTCGTCTTTGATACGCTCGCGGAGAGTTTCAATTATCTCCTCGGTCGCCGCAACGCCGACGTCAGCGCATATCAGAATTTCCTCAAGCTCCTCAAGCGCGTCCTCATCGATCCTTACGAATGCTTTAAGCACCGTGTCTATCTGACCCATCAGGGCGTTTTTGGTCTTGCTCAGACCAGATTTCAGTTTATCAAGAAATCCCATCAAAGAGTTCTCCTTTTTTGTTTGCTATCTCCGACACGTCAAGGCCGAGGATCTTCGAAATACCGGACTCGGGCATCGTTACGCCGTAAAGACGGTCTGCGGCGTTCATGGTGCCGCGGCGGTGGGTGATGAGTATGAACTGCGTGTCGTCCGAATAGCGGTGGATGTACTGGGCAAAGCGTTCGACGTTGACCTCGTCAAGTGCCGCTTCGATCTCGTCGAGAATGCAGAACGGGGTGGGATTGACCTGCAGGATCGCAAAGAAAAGTGCGATCGCAACAAATGCCTGCTCACCGCCCGAGAGCTGCATCAGCGACTTAATTATCTTGCCGGGAGGTGCCGCCTTGATATCGATTCCGCTTTCAAGAACGTTTTCGGGGTCGGTAAGTATCAGCTCAGCCGAGCCGCCGCCGAACAGCTCTGAAAAGGTCTTTTTGAAATTATCGTTTATCTGATTGAATGAATCGACGAAGGTCTTTTCCATTTCGCTCTCAAGGCCCTTGATGACCTTTTCAAGATCCGCCTTGGCTTTTTCGAGATCCTGCATGGTAGCAACAAGCTCGTCGTACTTCTTCTTCTCCTCCCGGTACTCGTCGATAACGGAAAGGTTTACGTGACCGATATTTCTGATCTTGTTTCTGTATTCGGTCTGCAACGCGAACACCGCAGGGCGCTCCTCTGCGCTTATCTGCGGATAGCCGAACGCCAATGCCTCGGCACGTGTAAGACCGTATTCATCCCAGAAAGTCTTGGTTTGTGCATCGAGCTTTGCTCTTATCTGCGCGAGATTTGTTTCAAGGCGGAGCTTGTCCGCCATGAGTTTATCCCGTCGTCCTCTTCTCTCCTCCGAAGAGTTGCGGATGGCAACGAGCTTGCTCTCGTATTCCATTGAGCCGGCTTCGAGAACACTCTTGCGCGCATTCAGCTCAGTCAGCGTTTGCTCGCCCTTGCCGTGGTTCTTTATTGTTTCGGTAAGCTCTGACTTAAGCTCGGCAATTCTTGCAATCGCCTCACCGGCGGCGCTTTCGCTTGCAACGGCGCTTCTGCGAAGCTCCGCTGCTTTATCGCGCGACATCTGTGCGAGCGCATTACAGCTTTCAATATCGCGGCGAAGCTCTGAGATCCGCACCGTTATGCTCATAATGCTTGCGCGGATCTTATCGCGCTCTGCAAGAGAGGCGTGGCGCTTTTCTTCCTTGTCGGAGCGGTACTCTTCAAGCCCCGCGACCTTTTCCGCAAGCTCGCGCTCACGTGCTTCAAGAGCTTCTATCTCAGCCGCGCGGCGTTCCTTTTCTCCTGCCACGTTCTCAAGATCTGCCATGAATTTTTCGAGAAGCTCGCGGTCCGCCGCGAGAGTCTCACGGTTCTTCTCAAGCCTCGTTACCTCAACTGCACGAAGCGTGGCAATCATGGAATCGGCACTCTCGTCCGCTTCGATATCGTTTTCAAGCTCGGACAGACCGGCCTCCGTAATTTCAAGGGACGCGCGAAGCTTTTCGGAATTAGCGGAGAGAAGCTCAAGCTCCGCCGACATGCGCTTTATCTCGTCCGCACGGGTCAATATGCCGCTGCTCGTTCTTATCGAGCCACCCGTAAACGAACCGTCGCGGTTTATCTGTTGGCCGTCAAGTGTAACGGTGCGCACGCTGTATCCCAGTGCCTTAGACATTTCGGTGGCGTTTTCAAGAGTATCGAAAACTATTGTCCTGCCGAGCATCGAAGATATCACGGCGGAGAATTTTTTATCGTAACGGACTAAATCGCAGGCAACGCCGATATAGCCCTTGAAATCTGCCGCCCGACGCATTTCGCGCGTGGGTTCGGGTACAGGCCTGACCGATGTAAGGGGAAAGAAGGTGGCACGGCCGGCATTGTTCTTCTTCAGGCAGGAAATTGCGGCGTGTACCGTTCTTTCCTCGTCAACCACTATGTTTTGCATTGCCGCGCCGAGAGCGGTTTCAATGGCGGTTACATATTTGCTTTCAACGCTGATGAGTGACGAAAGCGGGCCGTAGATCGTACCGCCTCCGATCTTACCCTCCGAGTACGAACGCATGACGAACTTGACGCTGTTGTTATAGCCTTCAAAATGCTCCTCCAAACGGCGCAAAGCTTCAATACGGCTGCCAAGCGTGTTCATTCTGACCTCGGCGCTTGAAAGCTCCGCCCGGTCGGCGTCGCGCTTTGTGCGGAGCGCTTCTGCATCAGATCTCTTTTCGGCAAGAAGTGCGGCATTCTCGGCGAGCTTTGCATCGTATTCGGCAATCGTGCGCTCGCTGTCCTCACATTCCGCCTCATGAGCGGCGGCAAGACGGCGGCGCTCGTTTACGTTCTTTCTTGCGGCCTCGTCCCTGCCTTCGTCCTCTTCATCCGATCTGCCGAGAAGCTCAAGACGGGCGTGGATATCGGAGATCTCTTCCTTTGCCGACGAAAGCTCTTCAAAAGCAAGAGCGATCGCATTGTCATACTCCTCCGCAATTCTTTCCGCCTCAGACGCGGACTCAGACAGACCGTTTTCCTCGGCGGAAAGCTTTTCAATATCCGAGGCAAGCATCCCTGCCTCGTTGTCCTTGGCAACGGCTCTTTCGTCCTCTTCGGATGCCGACGTGCGGAAGCCCTCCGCAGTAGCGCGTTGAAGAGTGATACCGCTTTCCGTATGGGCAATATTGGTCTCAATGACCTTTATTTTTGCACTAAGTTCATAATTATCTTTGGTTCTGTTTTGAATCTCGGACGCCAGCTTTGCCGCCTCTGCCTTATTGTCAAAAGCGAGAGCTTCAAGCCTTTCCTGCTGTTCGCGCAGAGTGCCCAGGCTCTCCTCGGCTTCCGAGATCTCGCGGTCGGTGCGACGCAGCTCCGCGTTTGCTTCGTTCTCGGCGTTGCGCATCCCCTCGGTGTCGTAAAGCCAAAGCTGAACGTCGGCTTGGCGCTTTACCTCGCTGTACTCAATAAAGCGCTTGGCCTTGAGGCTTTCGCGCTCAAGAGAACCGATGCGCGAGCCGAGGACGGAAATTATATCCTGTGCGCGCTCCATATTCTGCACCGTCGATGCAAGCTTACGCTCTGCCTCGTTTTTGCGGTGGCGGAACTTTGCGATACCTGCGGCGTCCTCAAAGATTCCGCGGCGCTCGTCGCCTTTACGGGAAATTATGTCCGCAATTCTGCCCTGTCCTATGATGGAGTAGCCGTCGCGGCCGATGCCCGTGTTGAGGAACAGCTCGTAAATATCGCGCAAGCGCACCTTGCCCTTGTTTATAAAGTATTCGCTGTCGCCGTTTCTGTAATAGCGGCGAGTGACGGTGACCTCGTCGTAGGGGCAATCGAGCTTTGCCTGGG
Source organism: Eubacteriales bacterium (assembly GCA_051867815.1). GTDB lineage: Bacteria > Bacillota > Clostridia > Oscillospirales > CAG-272 > CAG-390. Next base: position 17,209 of record JBJDZD010000132.1, read on the forward strand.
AGCCGACATCCGTATTGTCGAAGGTTACGGATACCTCCGCATAGCTCATGGGCTTGCGGCTGTCCGAGCCGCCGAAGATGATATCCTCCATCTTCGTGCCGCGCAGGCTCTTTGACGATATCTCTCCGAGCACCCAACGCATAGCGTCGGAAATATTTGATTTGCCGCTTCCGTTGGGGCCGATGATGACGGTCGCGCCCGGCTCGAAGCAGAGCTTCGTTTTATCCGGAAACGACTTAAATCCATGCAGTTCTATTTGTTTAAGATACACTAAATACACCTCAAATCAAGTCTATTGTAATATTATAACCTATAATAGAAGAATTTTCAAGAATTTTTATGCGATTTATGGGGGTGTTTTTGAAATATTTTTCTTTTAAGCGCAGAATATTGCGTTTTTTCTGCCCGATGGCCTTGGAAAGCTCACCCTTCGGGACATGGATGCACAGCTCGCGAACACCGTCGCCGTAACCGCCCATCCTATCAAGCGCATCGCATATTCTGCGGTAGAAAAGCTCGCCCATCGCAAGCTCGCCGAGTGCGGGGTGATTTGCACCGCCGACAACGCTTTCGGGCGACGAAAGATTCTCGCCGGAGCAAAGTCCGACACGAATGACCGGAACGCCTGCGCGGTCGAAAACATCAAGCACGTTTGCCGTGCGCTGTATTGCATCCTCAAGCTCAAGAGGACGGTAGCTGCCGTCAAAGGTCATATTTGCAAGCTCCGTCTTTGCAAACACGACAGTGGGGTACACACGCGCACCGTTCGCGCCGAGCGAACAAATTACTTTTGCGGTCTCAACCTCGTCCTGCGGCGTTGACGATGGCAGGCCTATCATCATTTGACCTATAAGCTCAAATCCGGCCTCTTTTACCATTTTGCAGGCCTCGACGGACTTCTCTGCCGTATGTCCGCGCTTTGAGGCGTGAAGAACGTCATCCGACACGCTCTGTATTCCAAGCTCGACCGTTTCCACATGATGCGAGCGCAAAATACCGAGTATCTCGGGATCAATATAATCGGGGCGTGTGGAGCAACGAACTCTTGAGACCTTACCCGACTCAACAAATCCATCCGATATTCGGAGCAAGCGGAGCATAAGCCCGCGATCGATGCCCGTGAAAGAGCCGCCGAAAAAGGCGATCTCGCAATCGTCACTCGGAGAGAGTGTGGAAAGTGCCTCTTCGATAAGTGTCTGCACGGCCGATTCCTCAAACACGCGGCAACCGGATATCTGCTTTTGATCGCAGAAAACGCAGTTGTTCGGGCATCCGAGGTGGGGTATAAAGACCGGAATATTTACGTGTCGCATCTTCTTCTCTCCTTTCCGCAAAACACTTTTAGTAAAATTGAGCGTTTAATAAAAACACCTCCCGACGGGCAAAGCGAGTCAGCGCGCCGAGGGGATCCGCCAAAATTTTCAATTTTGGCAGGCGGCGATAAGCACGCGAATCAATCGTAAAACACAGTTTTACAATTGGTTAGAAAAAAGACTTTAGCAGGGCAAGTCGATCCGACACGCCCTGCGTTATGGATAATTAAAGTTCACCGAACAGGCCGAGTGCCTGCTTTGCCGCCGCCTGCTCTGCCGCGCGCTTTGTGGGGCCGTCGCCGACACCGATTATGTTTGAATTGAGCCTTGCTTCGACTGTAAATATCTTTGCGTGGTCGGGGCCTTTTTCGTCAACTGTCACGTACTCAAGCAACTCACCCTCCGAACGCTGAACCAACTGTTGGAGAAGGGTCTTGTAGTCCGCTCCGTGCCACTCCGCCAAAAGAGCCTCAAGGCGTGCCTCAACCAAGGGCATCAGGTAGTATCTGATTGCATCCTTTGCTTCGTTTGATGCTCCTGCATCGAGATAAACGGCGGCAAGGAGGGCCTCAAAGGCATCTGCGAGGATGGATTTTCTCTCGCGTCCTCCTCCTCTTTCCTCTCCACGGCCGAGGAGCAGCACCTCGCCAAGCCCTATCTTGCCTGCGTACTCGGCAAGCGCCTTTTCGCAGACCAGCTCCGCTCTCATACGTGTCAGATCTCCTTCGGGCGAGTCGTAAAATCTCTTGAAAAGGTACTCCGCCGTGATTGAGGAAAGCACCGCGTCGCCGAGAAACTCCAGGCGCTCGTTGCATTTATGCTTTTTAATACCTCCGTGCTCGTTCGCATACGACGAATGTGTCAACGCCTCGATAAGGATGGCTTGATCTTTGAACTTATAACCGATCTTTCTTTCAAGCTCAGAGGTATTTGTATTATTTTGAATGTCGCTCACGACGATCACTCTCTTTCATTATTCTTTAACTCCTGACGGCACAGCTTCTTCATTTTTGACGGTTTGAGTGGGCATGAAGAGCTTCGTTTCACGTGCAATGCTCTTGATAACTCCGGAATCAGCGTATGCGATCGCCTGTCTTATCGCATTTTTAACGGCTTTGGCGTTTGACGAGCCGTGCGCTTTGATAACGGGCTTGGAAATACCGAGAATCGGTGCGCCGCCGTAGGTGTTGGGGTCGAAATTGACCTTGACCTCGTCTATTTTCTTCTTAACGAGAAGTGCCGAGAATTTGGAAATATTGTTCGCGTAGAATATGTCCTTCATGGTCAAAAGCATCATTTTGCCCATGCCCTCGATGGACTTAAGCAGAATATTGCCGGTAAAACCGTCCGTAATAAGAACGTCACATGCATCGCGGGGTACCATATTCGCCTCAACGTTTCCGACGAAATTGATCGACGGCGAATCCGAAAGCAGCTTATATGCTTCAAGCTGAAGCTCTGTTCCCTTGGTCTCCTCTGCGCCGTTATTGAGCAGACCTACGCGAGGAGCCGCAAGGTCATGCACCTTGTGCATGTAAATACTTCCCATTATGGCAAACTGCTCAAGATACGCCGGAGTGACGGATATATTTGCGCCCGAATCAAGAAGAAGAACGGGGGGCGTCATGGGCAGGATGCTTGCGATCGCCGCACGCTTGATGCCCTTGATCTTGCGGACGATGAGAGTTGCTCCCGTAAAGAGTGCGCCGGTGTTTCCGGTGCTGACGAGCGCGTCTCCCTTGCCCTCGGCAAGCATGGTCAGGGCAACGTTCATGCTTGATTCCTTTTTTGCCTTCATGACGGAAAGGGGCGGATCGCACATTTCAATGGTAACGGGTGCATCGACAATGTCAAAACGGCGAAGATCCATACCTTCGCTTTCCGCAATGCGGAATATCTCTGCCTTATCACCGACGAGTATGAAATTTGCATTGTATTCGAGAGAAGCGGCATACGCTCCCTTGACCACTTCAAGGGGGGCTTTGTCACCGCCCATACAGTCAACAATAATTATCATTGCGTTTCTCCGTCGGGCTTCTGCCCGAAGTTCTTAATGGCGCAGAGAGCGCGCTCTGCGTATACGGTATATTTTGCGACCTTGCCGCCCTTAACCTTATGGGGCAGGGGTGCGATGATTCCGAAATTCGCGTTCATTGGGGTAAACGTGCCCGTGCCGCCCCTTGAAACATACGCCGCCATCGCTCCTATCATGGTTTCTTCCGGAAAAACGATGCGATCTTTTCCGAGTGCGAGACGCGCGGCATTAAGGCCGGCAACGAGACCCGAACCTGCCGATTCGATATACCCCTCGACACCCGTCATCTGTCCGGCGAAGTATATGCCGGAGCGCGAAATGAGCGCATAGGTCGGGTCCAGCAGACCGGGGGAATTGAGATACGTATTTCTGTGCATGACGCCGTAGCGCAGAAATTCGGCATGCTCCAGCCCGGGGATCATTGAAAAGACCCGTTTCTGCTCCGGGAACGCAAGATGCGTCTGGAAGCCGACGAGATTATACATGGTGCCGCGGGCATCCTCCTTGCGGAGCTGAACGACGGCATAGTATTCGCGGTCGGGGTATCTGGGATCATGAAGCCCCACGGGCTTCAGCGGACCGTAGCAAAGTGTGTCCCGGCCGCGTTTTGCCATGACCTCAACGGGCATACAGCCCTCAAAGACCTTTAAGTCCCTTTGAGATTCCTTATCGAAATCATGAAGCTCCGCCTCGCGTGCGGTTATGAGTGCTTCATAGAAAGCATCGTACTGCTCCTTGGTCATGGGGCAGTTGAGGTAGTCGGCGTCGCCCTTGTCATAGCGCGAGGCAAAGAAAGCTATGTCGGTATTGATGCTATCCGCATCAACTATGGGAGCGGCGGCATCGAAGAAGGAAAGCCCGGGGCATCCCAGCTCGTTTTTGATATACTCCGCCATCGGGTCGCTCGTCAGGGGACCCGTGGCAATAACGGTGACGCCATCCGGCAGAGCCGTCACTTCTTCTTCAATAACTTCAATATTGGGATCGTTCTTGATCTTTTCGGTAACGTAATCCGAAAACTTCACTCTGTCAACGGCGAGGGCAGAGCCTGCCGGGACACGGGTCGCGTCTGCGGCTTCGAGGATGAGGGACGAGAGATGTCTCATTTCCTCCTTGAGAAGCCCGACGGCATTCGTCACGCTGTCCGAGCGCAGGGAGTTTGAGCATACAAGCTCGGCAAACCCTTTGCTCTTGTGCGCCGGAGTGAATTTTTTCGGCTTCATTTCGTAAAGCTTGACCTTCACGCCGAGACGGGAGGCCTGCCAAGCCGCTTCGCAGCCGGCAAGACCTGCACCGAGAACGTTGATAATCGGCTTTTCGCCTGTCATATCTGATAATTCCTTTTTGTTATTTTCGGCTCAGAACGGGATATCGTCGTCACCGGGAGGGGGAGGCATATCAAGCGGTGAAAGCGGATTTTCGGGGAGTACGTCGTTTGCTGTTGCAAAATGCACGCTCTCCTCTGCAGCAGGGTCGGTTTGGGTAAAGCCGCAGTCCTTGGTCTTGCAAATCAAAATGCCGGGGCGCGACTTCTTCTTATAGAGCATCTCGCCGCATTCGGGACATTTTTCCGCAACGGGAAGGTCCCAGCTTGACCAATCGCACTCGGGGTACCTCTCACAGCTGTAAAATTGGCTCTTGTTTCTACCGTGACGGATGAGGATATCACCGCCGCACTTGGGGCAGGACACGCCCTCCAGCTTATTCTTTTCCTGCTTGATGAATTTGCACTTCGGATAGTTTGCGCAAGCATAGAAGCTTCCGTATTTGCCGTGGCGCAGAACCATATCACCGCCGCAGACCTCGCACTTGAAATCCGCCACAACGGCCGGCTTCTTTTCCGCACGGTCTGCGGAATCGAGGGGCTTGGTGTTCTTACATTCCGGATAGTTGGGGCATGCGGCAAACTTGCCGAAGCGGCCGGACTTGACTATCATCTTGGCACCGCACTTATCGCAGATAATATCGGTCTGTTCAACGATCGCCGGGGTGGCATCCGCTCCGCTCTTCTTCTCGGCCTCGGTAAGCTCGCGCTCAAACCCCTCCCAAAATTCACGCAAAACGTCAACCATGTTTACCTCGCCGGCTTCAATGCGGTCAAGGTCGTTCTCCATGTTGGCGGTGAACTTATAGTCAACGATATCTGCAAAGTCTTCCTTCATCAGCGCGGTCGTGACCTCGCCAAGCTCCGTGGGGCAGAGTGCCTTGCCCTCGCGGCGGACGTATCCGCGCGTGAGGATGGTGGTTATGGTCGGAGGAATGGTACTGGGGCGTCCGATGCCCTTTTCTTCAAGAGCCTTGATAAGGCTTGCTTCGTTGTATCTTGCGGGCGGCTCTGTGAAATGCTTGGCGGCGCTTACGTCAACGCATGGCAAGCTGCTGCCTTCCTCGATATTCGGAATTTTGAAATTCTTGATGTCATCCGGGTCATCCGCCTTCTTGACAGCCTCGTCAACGCCTTCCTCATACACCGCCATGTAGCCCTGGAAGGCAACGGTATATCCGCCCGTGCGGAACAGATGACCGGATGATTCGAAATCAATACCCAGAGTATCAAGCTTTGCGGACTCCATCTGGCTTGCGACGAAGCGCTCCCAGATGAGCTTGTAAAGCTTGAACTGATCGCTTGTAAGGTAGGATTTGATCTGTGCCGGAACGAGATCCACGCGCGCAGGCCTGATGGCTTCGTGCGCATCCTGCGCATTTGCCTTGGTCTTATAAACACGGGGAGTTGCGGGATAGAATGCATCGCCGTATTTCTCGTTAATAAAATCACGGGCTGCCGCCTGTGCCTCCGCGGCTATACGGAGGGAGTCGGTACGCATATAGGTGATGATACCCTGCGCGCCGCCATTCTGTGCGCCGAGATTGATGCCCTCGTAAAGCTCCTGCGCGGTCTTCATCGTTCTTGCGGACTGGAAGCCGAGCTTTCTTGCCGCGTCCTGAAGCATGGTGGATGTGGTAAAGGGCGGTGCCGGAGCCTTATACTTGACACCGTGCTTGACCGACTGCACTTTCATACTCTTGCCGAGAACTGCGTCAACGACCGCCTTCGCCTCGGCTTCGTTTGTGAGTCTGACCTTGTTTCCGGTCGCGGCGTCTCCGAAGTAGCGGACCTCCAGAATACTGCCGGAAGCATCGAGCTTGGCGGCAACGGTCCAATATTCCTCGGGAACGAACGCTCGGATCTCCTCCTCGCGCTCAACGACCAAACGGGTGGCTACGGACTGAACACGACCTGCGGAAAGACCGTGGCGCACTCTCTTCCAAAGCAGGGGGCTGAGCTTATAGCCGACGATGCGATCAAGGATTCTTCTCGATTGCTGTGCGTTTACGAGGTTGATATCGATCGCACGGGGCTGTTTGATCGAAGCCTTGATTGCAGTTTTGGTGATCTCGTTGAAGGTAACTCTCTTGAGCTTATCTTCGGGGATTTCAAGCGCCGCAGCGAGATGCCATGAAATAGCCTCGCCCTCGCGGTCGGGGTCGGTTGCGAGATAAACGGTCTTTGCCGCCTTGGCCTCCTTTTTGAGATCCTTGATGAGATCGCCCTTTCCGCGAATGTTTATATATCGGGGGGCAAAATCGTTTTCGATGTCGATCGCAAAGGTGCTTTTGGGCAGGTCGCGGACGTGACCCTTTGACGCGAGTATCTTATAGTTTGAACCAAGGCACGCCTGAATGGTGTGTATCTTGGACGGTGACTCTATGATAACCAGATTCTTAGCCATACGACTGAGTTTTGTCCTTTCAAAATGGAAATAAAGCGTAAAATGCGTTTTTCGCACTTTCGCCTATTTTATATTGTATAATGTTTTTTTCGGCTTGTCAAGAGGAATTTTCAAATTTCTCGCAAATATGTTCCGCCGGGTATGGAGGTTATATAGCCGGAGACCTCCAAAAGCGAGATGTGTCCGACAAGCTCGCCCGGTGTGAGATTGAACCTTGCGAAGAAATCCGCCGTTACGGGAACTCCGACGGGCATCGACTCGTAAATATCACGCATCATTCCCTCCGGAAGGGGCGGTAGGGACGGCTTTTTCGGCTCGGGCGCAGGCGTTGCGGTACGTTTCGATGCTTTTTGCGATGCCTGCTTTTGAGGCGATGCCGTTCTTTTCGGCCGGGTCGGCTCCGCTTCCAGCCTGCCGATATCGTCTCTTTGTGCCGGCTCGCTTACATACGACGCCGGAGCGACGCCGTAGGAGCGCAGAACCCCGACATCAAGGTCGGACTCAAGCTCCGCCTCGGCAAGTCTTTCAAGGTCAAGCCCGGAGGTATCGTAAACTCCGAGGATATCCCTTGCCGAAAGCGCAACGCGAGCGCCGTCGCGAATGAGGACGTTCGTGCCGAGAGCGTTGCTGACACCGACGTTTCCTGGAATCGCAAAGATATCCCTGCCCTGGCGTATTGCCTCACGGGCTGTCAGCATCGAGCCGCTGTTGGTGTTACCCTCGATAACAAGCGTTGCGCGCGCAAGACCGCTGATTATTCTGTTCCGCAAAGGGAAATTGCCGCTCATCGGTGGCGTTCCCGGCGCAAATTCGGTAATCAGCGCGCCGCGTTCCGCAATAACACCCATGAGTGTCCGATGTGCGGCAGGGTAGACCTTATCAAGTCCGCAACCGAGAACGGCTACGGTGTCGCCGCGCGCCTCAAGTGCACCGACGGCCGCCACACCGTCTATTCCGAGAGCCATGCCGCTGACTATGGCAGCACCTGCCGCGGCAAGCTCATATGATATCTTATACGCCATTCTCATGCCGTATTCACTCATGTTGCGAGTTCCGACGACGGCAGTCGAATATTCGTTGTTTGCAAGGTCGAGCGCACCCTTGACGTAAAGGGCGTACGGGGGATTGGGAATCGTCTCAAGGCGTTCCGGGTAATCGTCATCGCCGCGAACGACCAAGCGGATATCCTTCTTAAGGCAAAAATCTGCCGCAGACTCGGCGCGTCTGAGATCCTTCGCCGAAAGGCGTTCGATGAGATTCTCGGAAACGCCGATGCGTTCAAGCTCCGCGCAGTCCGCGTGGTAGATGTCGTATGCTGTATCGTAATATTCAAAAAGCTTTTCATAAGCCTTCGAGCCTGCCGCAAGACAGGTCGTAAGCCATATCTCGTAAAGAATGCTCTCTTTGTTAAAGTTGCTCATTTTCTTCCCCTTTTGAAACTTATTTATCCGATATTTTACTCTGCTCCCACATGAACACAGACGCCGCCGTTGCCGCATTCAGCGACTCGACGCCCCTGCCGGTGTTTATCGGGATAATGACGGACAGGTCGGATGCCGCGACTGCGGATTTGCTCAGCCCGTGGCCCTCGTTGCCTATGAGAATTATATCCTTGCCAGTAAGAGCCGCCTTGTCAATAGGGACGGACTCACAGTCGAGCGTTGCCGCCAGCACGCGTCTGCCCTTGCAGGAAAGACGGCTGAGTGATGAGGGCAGATCCTCGCAGAAAAGTATTTCACGCGAGAAGATCGCACCCATTGCTCCGCGGAGCGTTTTCGGATTATATATATCCGCACAATCGGCGGACAGGATAAGCGTATCCACGCCGAAAGCCGAAGCGGAGCGGATGACCGTGCCGAGGTTCCCCGGGTCACGCAGGGATTCAAAAGCCATTATCCTCTTACACGATGCCGCAAGTGTCGGAATATCTTCATCGGTGAGAACTTTGTGTATTTTTTCAAGTTTTTTTACAACGGCGATAATGCCGTCGGGAGCCTTTTCCTCGGTGATCTTAGAGAACACCTCGGGCGACAGAAGAACCGTCCTTGCGCCGCTCTTCTGAGCGTCCTGTAAGTACTTATCGGCCTTGTCCGATGATATGGCAACAAGCTCGATCCCGGCTCCGCACGCAACGGCTTCCCTGAATAATTTACAGCCGTCAATGCGGAAAAGACCGCTCTGCTTGCGCTCCTTTTTATCAAGCAAAGCGGCAAGCTTTACGACCGTCGGATTTTGTCTTGAAATGATGATCTCTCCGTTAAGAGCCATGATTATAACCCACTTTTCACATATATTTTTTGTGTGAAAATACCGAAACAGGGGCTGCCGCGATCAAAAAAACGCATACAGCCCCTATTAATCAGTGCTTAGAGAGCAGCCTTGGCCTTCTCTGCGAGAGCGGCAAAACCTGCCTTATCACTTACAGCCAGCTCTGCAAGCATCTTGCGGTTAAGCTCGATACCCGACTTCTTAAGTCCGTGCATGAAGGTGGAGTAGTTCATACCGTTGACCTTAGCCTCAGCCGAGATACGGGTGATCCAAAGGCGACGGAAATCTCTCTTCTTGAGCTTGCGGCCTGCGAAAGCGTAGTTACCGCTCTTCATAACGGCCTGCTTAGCCATCTTGAAGTGCTTACTCTTGGAACCCCAGTAGCCCTTAGCGGCCTTGAGGACTTTATTTCTTCTCTTGCGCGTCATCATCGCGCCCTTAATTCTTGCCATAATTCTTTCCTCCTAAAATTCTTTCCGGTATCCGATTACTTCTGGATGAGCGTGCGGATGTTTGCAGCCATCTTGCCGCATACATACTCGCCGGTACGAAGATGTCTCTTTCTCTTCTGATCCTTCAAACCGAGCTTGTGACGGTGATGTGAGTGGTTCATCTTGACCTTACCGCTTCCGGTTACCGAGAAACGCTTTGCAGAGGCCTTGTGTGTCTTAACTTTTCCCATAATGTTTTATCTCCTGTATAAATTATTTTCTATTTCGGCTTTCGCCTTTAATCCGCACGGTGCGGAATGATTGCTTATTTCTTAACGGGGTTGACTATCATAGTCATGAGTCTGCCTTCGAGGTTGGGTGTCTTATCGACGGTGCCGGCCTCTTTAACGGCATCACGGAAGCGCTCAAGAAGCTCCTTGCCTATCTCCTGATGACTCATTTCACGTCCGCGGAAGCGCAATACGACCTTGACCTTATT
>JBJDZD010000133.1:0-5437 GCA_051867815.1 Eubacteriales bacterium
TCCACATACCCTTTTCTGCTCTTTTTTCTGGTTGTACTGCTCTAACGTGTCGATGTCGTTGAGGTAGGCGTCTTTGGCTCTTTCGAGTCTACGTTCTTCGAGGGCTATGAGCTTGTCATAATCGGGCGCGTCTGCGTCCTTATTTTTTTGCGGTGCTTGGGGTGTGATCGTGAAGGTCTGTGTGACGATGGCTTGTTCGAGTCCTTTGATGAAGGCGGCTTCTATCTTCGGCAGGGTTATTGAGTGGGACGTACGGCAGGAACCTCTTTGATAGTTGCAGCATTGGAGGCTGCGGTACTTATCTCTTTTTCCCATTGCGGAAGCTGCGAGTGTGCCGCCGCAGGAGCTGCAACGGACGAGACCTTTGAGCATATATTCGGTTTGCTGTTCCTTTTTTGCGTATTTCGGGTATTTCTTTCTCTGCTCTTCGAGCTTTTTCTGTACCGTTTCCCACAGCTCGGCTGATATGATCGGTTCGTGCTGACCGGGTACGATCATTATATTTTCGTTGTGGTAGTCGCGCTTTGCTACGGCTCTTGCACCGTCGAGGCTCCAGCGTATCATTCCGATATAGCTCGGGTTATTGAGCATATAATCTATCCAGCGGTTCTCAGGCTTGCCGCCGAACTTTGTGCGGATTCCTCTGTTTCCGAGGTCTACGGCTATTGTTCGCTGACCTTCGCCGTTTGCGTAGCGGGTGAATACTTCGCGGACGATGTTTGCGGCTTCTTCGTCGGGAAACCATTTTTTATCTTTCATATAATAACCGACGGGTGGCGGGGTGTTGGGCTCGCCGCGTGATGCTTTTTCGGTCATGCCTCTGGTCACTTCGGTGGAGAGGTTGATCGAATAAAATTCGTCCATCCACTCTATGATGCGCTCGATCAGAGCTCCGAAAGGTCCTTCGGGTATCGGCTCGGAGACCGAGACAACGGATACGCCCTTTTTGCGGAGGAGATTTTTATATACTATGGATTGTTCCTGATTACGTGCGAAACGCGAGAATTTCCAAACGAAGATCGTCTCAAACGGGTGGTCTTTTTCTTTTGACATAGCTATCATGCGGTTAAAGTCGCCGCGCTTCTTTGTGTTTCTGCCGGAGATACCGTCATCGTAGAATACGTATTCATCGGGGATATAATATCCCTCTCTCGCGGCGTATTCGCGGATCTTCTTTAGCTGGCTGTCGGGGCTGTATTCGTCCTGACGCTCGTCGGAGACGCGGATATATGCTGCGGCGAGTTTGTTGTATAGGTTGTGGTATTCCATTGTGGTGCTCCTTTCTATTTAACGGTGCTATATTCCTTTAAAAGAATAATACTCTGTTCCTTGGTGATAATGCCTTTCTTCACGCAAGCTTTCAAATGCGACTTTACGTGTTCATAGGGCACCGTGTTACACAGATGTTCAAGATCAGAAAGAAATTCCGCAGAAACACCTTTCTTTCCGTATTCGGAGACAGTCAATCCTACTGTTGCCGCCTTCTTTGAAAGTTTGTGCCAATCCCATTTTGCACAAAGCTTTACAGCAAGCCATATACAGAAACCGGCGGAAGCAGCAATCATTATTCCGTTGAGAAAGCCTATAAGCAGAACGGAACCCTCATCTGAAGAAGGTATACGATTCAATACCGCTTTTATTACGGTTGAAATAAAATAGTTGAGTGTGCAGCAGCCAATCCAAATTAAAACTTTCATTGTTTCTTTCCTCCAATTAATATATAAAATACCCGAAATGTCCGTTGAGTATATCGACGGTGAGGAGGACGAGGACGAAGGCGACGAAGACGGCGAGGACAAATGCGAGTTTATACTTTTCTTTGCGTTCTTGTGCCTTTGCTTCTTTCAGATCCCTCAGCCTCTCGTCTTTTTCTTTGAGGAGTTCGGCATAGGCGGCGAGGGCTTTTTCCACGGTGGAGTCGCTCTGTCTTTCGTCGGCGTCTTTCAGCCCCACGATCATATCGAGGGAGCCGCCAAGAGCTATTGTGATGCGGGCTACGGTTTCAAACTGTGGGTTCGGGGTGGAGCCGTTGAATATCCTTGTGACGGTTGCCATCGGAATGTCCGACAGCTCGGCGATCTCGGCGTTTGTGAGGCCTCTTTCCTCTTTCAGGGCTTTTAATCTCTGTAAGTAGTCCATATTGTTGCTTCCTTTATCATTTATGAGTTGAAATATTTATTTTTGAGCGGAATACTCAAACTTGATTTTCAAATTTGAATAGCGAATGATCGCGTTCGACACGCCTGTGCTCGTGTTTGCGTATTGAAATCAGGTATCAATCGGTGTATAATTTTGTCAGACGGCAAGAGAATTGCCAATTTCAAGTCATCGGGATATTGACGGCTCGGATTTTTCAACTTATAATGGAAATCAGAACGTGTGTTCTTATTACATAGGTGAAAGGGGTCTTTTGTTATGACAGAAAATGAAGTGAAATTGATCAGTTTGATTCGAGAGAGCGACGAGCCCGAAAAGGTCGCCGAGTATATGCTTAATCTTTTTTTAGACTATTTGCGTACACACGCCCCATCTCAAGAAATACCTGCTGCTGCTCCTCGGGAATCTGCCTGAACAGGTCGAGTAACAGTTTTTCTCCCTTTGATAATTGCATCATAGGGAGAGTATGATTTTTCACAGAATCGTCTACCGCTTGTGCAACAAGTTTCTGATCATCTATACCTAATTTATCAAATGCTGTTAGCAATTGCAATTCGTAAGGGTTTTCCTCATCTTCATCTTGCCAGCCCATAAGATATGCTGGTGTAGTACCTAAAGCTTGGGCAAGCAACGCAATCTTATCACGTTTCATATTGGCGATCATTCCCGTTTCCCATTTACGAACCGTACTTTTACCCACTCCGACAATATTAGCGACTTGTTCTAATGTCATACCGCGCTGTTGTCGGAGATTTTTGATTTTTTGTGCCATATTCATAATTGCCATAAATTTCACCTCCGTTTCATCTATATTATAGCACAAATGTGTCTTTTATGCAACCCTTTTGGCAAAAAATCAAAAAAAGTTTCCCAAAAGACAAAAAAGGTATTGACAAACCGATTTTCTTGTGGTATCATATAGGTGTCCTAAAAGACACAATTCGTTACATAAGGAGGATGAAACATGGACAAAGCATTACTTGAATACGAGATGAAGAAAAGGGGAGTAACGATCGGCAAAATGTGCGAAGTTCTCGACATTTCCCGCTCTGCGTTTCATAGGAAGTGTAATGGCACATCGGAATTTACCCAGAGCGAGATCCAGACTATTGTAGACTACTTACAACTTGAATCTCCCATGGGTATTTTTTTTGCTCACAAAGTGTCCTAAAAGACACTAATTGAATTTAATATGAGAAAAGCGATGATACCGCATAACAAAAAAACAGTCACATTGAAATTGAAAAGAAGAGACGTTTGCGACTTGCTGATTGCTTGTACCTCGCTTTCGGTGAGTACTGAAGCGAAACACTGGTGCGAATTGCACGATAAGCTTAAAGCAATTCTTAATGAATTCGATGAGAAAAATGGGGTGAAATGAAATGAAAAGAGAGTACAGAGCGGCCATTAAGGCAGGCATTGAGAAAAGCAACCTCAACGGTTATAAGTGGAGCATCACGCCGAACGGCTTAAAATGGAGTTATTGTAATGTGGAATTCACTTTTTCGGACGGGGAAGAAAGCGGAATGCTCATTGTCAAAGATAACTTTGGTGATGATTTCGTAACGATCTGGTATGGCGACGATAAATATGCCGATTGCAAGACGCTGGTCAAGGCGTATGAGTTAGCAACCATGCAGACGATTAAAAAAGCCAATTACTTGTATTGAGGTTGATTAATATGAAACAATACGAAGTTTGGAAATCTTGCGAGCTTGGCTATGACTACCGCGAGACCGCTTTTGATACTGAGGAAGAAGCTGATGAATTTGTAGCAACGATGGAGCGCTTCCACGAAGGCTGGCATTGGCGAGTGGTTAAAGTTGAAGGAGGATAAAAAGAAATGTATAAGTATTATGTAATTGTTTCGCACGATGACAACTCCATTTATATGGTTATTGTATGCGAAACAAAGCGAGAATCACAACGCCTCGCCCTTCATTTCGCCGATTACGCATTCGTTGTCACGGTCGTGAGTTCTGACTGCTATAAGTACAGCGACTGCGACATTGTTAAACGGGCAAAGAGAAAAGGCATTGACAGCTACGCGTAAAGCGAGGAGGAAGAATGATGACCATCTTGAAAACACTTTACTGTATCTACGGCGCGGTTTGTATCGCGATTGCCGCTTGGGCGGTGGCATCTTACATCGACGTGCTATTCAATGCGCTCTATCAGCCTTGGAATCTGTGGGCGATTCTCTTGGGGCTGTGACGTGGACGTGCGGACGCGCATAGTATGAACTAAGAATCATTAAGGAGGGGAATATGGCAAAGACGCAGCTTACTTGTACTTTTTATATCGGCGGCAAGCAGGTCGATAAGCTTACCCCCGAACAGACGAAAAAAATGGCGGATAGGATCGGCGAGAGTATGAGCCTCTATTATAGCCGCCACCCCGAAGAATACAAAAAAATTAAAACATAATTCAAGGAGAACAGATGATGAAAGACATCAGAATCAAGCGTTTGAGCTTGGAAAACTTCAAATGCCACAGAAACCTCGTTTTGGATTTCGGCGGCGAGAACGCTTCTATTTACGGAGACAATGCTACCGGCAAGACGAGCATTTACGACGCGCTGACATGGCTACTCTTCGGCAAGGACTCGAACGGCAACGGCGAGAAGAACATTGAGATCAAGCCGCTCGGCGAGGACGGAGAGGTCCGCGATCACAATGCGATCACGGCTGTTGAGGCTGTGCTGCTCGTGAACGGTGAGGAGGTCACACTCAAGCGTACATATCAGGAGGTATGGACAACTAAGCGCGGACGCGGCGAGGCTACATATGACGGCAATACCTCAGAGTATTACGTTGACGGCGTGCCGGTCAAGAAGTACGCGTTTGCCGAGGCTGTTGAGGCTTTGGTGAACGAGGACACATTCCGAATGCTGACGAGTGTATCGCATTTTGCAGACGGTATCTCTTGGCAGGCGCGGCGCGAGGTTCTTTTCCGCGTTGCGAACGTTGCGGGTGACCGCGAGATCATGCTGAATGACGAGAAGTTCTTCCCTCTGATCGAGGGTATGGGCAGGCTTTCGCTCGAGGACTACAAAAAGAAGCTCCTCGCCGATAAGCGCGGATTCGTTGGTGCTAAAACCGAGATACCCGCGCGTATCAGCGAATGTCAGAAGACTATTGAAAATATTGACGGCATGGACTTCGGCGCGGCTCGCGCGAAGATCGAGGCATTGACGGCGGAAAAGGAAGTTCTCGAGGCACAGCACCTTGCGCTCGAGCGTAACACGGCAGCAGAGAGCAAGCGAATGGAAATCCGCGAG
>JBJDZD010000134.1:0-27146 GCA_051867815.1 Eubacteriales bacterium
GATTCCGCTTCTGCTGCGCGGAATATGAGTTACAAGCGTGTTTTCCATCGTGTAGCCGCGCGCCTCGGCTATCTTCCCTATCGGCACCGAAAGCACGGCGGCAAAATAACCGAAAGCCAAGCCGTCGGGTATCTTCTTGAGCCGTGAGATTATGCGATTGAGCGCCGCTTCCGGCGCCCCGGAATCGTAAAAGGCGTATTTGACCAAGACGTCAATACCGCTCTCGTGCATGACGGGCGGCACGCAAAGGCAGTCGCGCGCATACGCTCTGCATTCCTCGCAAACGCCGAGATGGGAGTGCTTAAGATCGTTTTCGCAATCGGCACAAAGCAGCCTCTCGCCGCCGGTATTAAGCTCTCCGCAGGAAATGCATTTTTCGCCTGCGATGATACTGCGCAGCCAAAGTCGCGCCCGACTTTTCGGGTACAGCTTCATTTTGATGTTACCTCGCAAATCCTGCGCGTAAGTCCCGTGTATCGCAGAGCCGTGCGAACACCGCCGACCATGCTTTTCACGGTTGATTCAAAGCCGACGATTATAACCCGCTTTTGTGCCCTCGTGACGGCGGTGTAAAGCAGGTTTCTCGTGCAGAGCATGGGCGTGACACTTCCGAGGGGGATGACCACCGTCGGATACTCGCTGCCCTGCGATTTATGGACTGTCACGCAGTACGCAAGCTCAAGGTCCTCAAGGTCTGCAAAATCGTAAAAGACCTGCCTGCCGTCAAAATCGATCTCAATGAATTTTTCAACGTGGTCGATCTCCTTGATCTTGCCGATGTCGCCGTTGAAAATGCCCAGGCCGACCTTGCCGTAGCGCGTCCATTCAAGGTCGTAATTATTGCGCACCTGCATAACACGGTCGCCCGTGCGAAAGACGGTATCGCGGAATTTATGCTCCTTTTTGTCCCTCGCAGGCGGATTTATTGCCGCTTGGAGAGCAACATTGAGCTTGTCCGTACCGGAATTACCGCGGCGCATGGGCGATATGACCTGAATACCCTCCGGGTCGCCGTAGGCACGGGGCAGTCGCTCCGCGCAGAGATTTGCCACAGTCGATGTTATAGCCGCGTCACTTTCACGGGGCATGAAGAAGAAATCCCTGTCTTTTACGTTGAGGACGGGCATTTCGCCGCGGTTGATTGCGTGGGCATTGGTTACGATAAGGGACTGTTCCGCCTGGCGGAATATCTTCGTAAGCCTTACCGAAGGCAGTCTTTCGGATTCAAGAATATCGCAAAGAACGCGCCCTGCGCCGACCGAGGGGAGCTGATCCGCATCACCGATGAGTATCAGGCGTGAGCCGGGGCGTATGGCCTTCAAAAGAGCCACCATAAGCGCAGTATCGAGCATGGAGGCCTCGTCGATGATGATTGCATCCTCGTCGAGATAATTGTTCTCGCATCTGCGGAAGAACTGCAAAGCGTTGTCGTCGCGCTTTGCGCCGTTCTTATCCTCGTTGAAATCGACTTCAAGCAGGCGGTGTATAGTTTTTGCTTCCCTGCCCGTAGCCTCGCTCATGCGCTTTGCGGCGCGACCTGTTGGTGCGGCAAGCGCGACCTCAAGGCCGAGACATTCAAAAATATTGATTATTGCGGTCACGACGGTCGTTTTACCCGTTCCGGGACCGCCGGTGAGGACGAGAACGCCGCTTGACATAACGTTGAATATTGCTTTTTTCTGCTCGTCGGCATATTCGATTCGATTTTGAACCTCTTCCTTGCGGATAAAAGCTTCGATATCCGAGAAATTCAACGGTGCCGAGCCGCATTTGAGCCGCCAGAGCTTTTCCGCGATAAAGCGCTCGTTTTTGTACTGCTGAGCTTCAAAAATAAACGTGTCGTCGCCTACCTTTTCCGAAACAAGCTTCTTATTTGTCAGCATTCGGTCGATTTGTGCGGACACGGATGCCGTCGGAACCTCCAAAAGGCTTGCCGCCGCTTCTGTCAACTTCTCGTTCGGCAGGCAGGTATGGCCGTTCTGATAACCGTTAAAGGTAAGGATGTATACGATGCCTGCGGCAATTCTCTCGTCCGAATCGCGCGCAACGCCGAGCCTTTGCGCCATGGCGTCGGCCTTGTTGAAGTCGATTCCGCGCACTTCCTCGCAAAGGCGGTAGGGGTTGTCCTTGGCAAGACTTATCGAGTGACGGCCGAAGGTCTTGTATATGTTCATCGTGGTCGCCGGACCGAAATAATCCCTGAAAAAGGTAACGGTGGCGCGTATGTCGGCCTTTGACTTGAAATCCTCGGATATTTCTTTGGCTCGCTTGGGGCTGATGCCGGGCAGCTGTGCCAGCCATTCCGGATGATTTTCAAGTACATCCGCCGTATCGGCTCCGAACTGAGCAACTATCTTCCGCGCCGTGCGCGCCCGAATGCCCTTGATCGCGCCGGAAGCAAGGTAACGCTCAATGTCGGCGGCATCGGTCGGCATTTCCGAGATATACTCAAGCACGCGGTACTGCTTGCCGTATCGCGCATTGTTCTCCCACTTGCCCGAGACCGTAACGCAGTCGCCCTCGTCCACTCCGGGCATGATACCGACGATGTTCACAAGCTCATCGTTCTCCGTTATCATGGTGGCAACTATATATCCGTTGTCCTCGTTGCGGTAAAGGACACCCTCGACGGTGCCCTTGATCTCGTTTGGAAGCGTTTTTTCCGCCGGCACGGCTTCCCGGCTTGCCGACGAAGAAAGGGCGTCAGCAAAGCCTTCCAAGCCGCCTGCGGTATATTCATGTTTTAGGCTCATTTTGCTTCTCCCTTTCATAAACGATTTTCACATCGGTCAAATTCAGCCTGTCAAGCTCGGCTTGAACGCCGTCGGAGAACTTGTTTTTCTCCGAAACCAGGAAAAAGATCTCACCCCTGTTCGGGATGATGGCACGTCGCGCATTCTCGCAAAGCTCTGCGATCTGCTGTGCGCTTTCGTCCCCCGTGAGCTTAACGACGGGTCTCGGCCGCGCGGATTTCGGAGTCAAAAATCCGTCCGCAAAGAATTTTGCGGCACAGAAAAGTCCCCACGCGGCAAATGTCGCAACGATAATATCCAATATCAACATTCCGCACCTCCATACAATGTAATTATACGCAAGGTGCGGAAAATATGTTATTTACAGCAGCTCCGCCTTAAGGACTTTTGCGAGGTCGCGGCGCTCCCACGGCGCATCGAGATCCTCTCTGCCCATGTGACCGTAAGCGGCGAGCTTTGAGTAGATGGGACGGCGCAGGCCGAAGCGCTCAATGATAGCGGCCGGTCTGAGATCGAAATGACGGTTAAGTGCCTCCGCGATCTTTTCTTCGTCAACCTTGGCGGTACCGAAGGTGTCAACGAGTACCGAAACGGGGCGCGCAACGCCGATGGCATACGCCACCTGAATCTCGCAACGGTCAGCAAGACCTGCGGCAACAACGTTCTTTGCAAGATATCTTGCGGCATAGCAAGCGGAACGGTCAACCTTGGTCGGGTCCTTACCCGAGAAAGCACCGCCGCCGTGGCGCGCGTAGCCACCGTAGGTGTCAACGATGATCTTGCGTCCGGTCAGACCGCTGTCGCCCATGGGACCGCCGATAACAAAGCGACCGGTGGGATTGACGTATATCTTGGTGTTTTCGTCAAGAAGCTCCGCCGGGACGGTGGTCTTGATAACGTATTTCTCAATGTCCGCACGAATCTGCTCAAGGCTTACGGCGGCATCATGCTGTGAGGAAACTACGACCGTATCAACGCGAACGGGCTTGTCGTCCTCGTATTCAACGGTGACCTGAGTTTTGCCGTCGGGACGAAGGTATGCAAGCGTACCGTCCTTGCGGACGTCGGTGAGCTTCTTTGCCATCTTATGCGCAAGCGAGATGGGCAGGGGCATCAGCTCGGGCGTTTCGTTGCAGGCATAGCCGAACATAAGACCCTGGTCGCCGGCGCCGGTATTGTAGTTATCAACGATCTCGCCGTTCTTTGCCTCAAGGGAGCGGTCAACGCCCATTGCAATGTCGGGGGACTGACCGTGCAGGCTGGAGAGTACGGAACAGCTGTCACAGTCGAAGCCGTATTTTGCGCGATCGTAGCCGATCTCGCGAACTGTCTCACGCGCGATGGTTTGCAGGTCGGCATAGCCGTTGGTTGTCACCTCGCCCATAATGACAATGAGACCCGTGGTGCAGCAGACCTCACATGCAACGCGGGACATGGGGTCCTGCGCAAGCAGATTATCGAGGACGGCATCGGAGATCATGTCGCAGATCTTATCGGGATGTCCCTCGGTTACAGACTCGGATGTGAAGAGTCTGCGATTCTTTTCGTTAGTAACCATTTTCGTAATCCTTTCTCAAAAAAAGAAGCCTCACCGGTCGATGAGGCTCCAAAAACTCATCTGTCAGGAATTAGCACCTTGCTTGATGCAGGTTGCCGGGCTTCGCAGGGCCTGTCCCTCCGCCGCTCTTGATAAGATCGTATTTACTTAGCAATATATTATATCACGAAAAAAGCATAATGTCAATAGCTCAGCGCACTATTTTTATAATATACGTCAAAAAATGCACCGCCATACCCGATGGCAGGCGGTGCATAATTATCAATCAGTCGATCTTCGAAGCTCTCGTCTGTGACGTCGGAGAGCTTTCGCAAATCTCCTCATTAGTGTCTATTGCAGGAATAATTACTTCGGCGGGAATATGAATCACTAATTGGCGCAGCTTTCCAAGTTCCGCCTTTATCTGTTCGTCCGCGGAAGTCACGAAATTGTGCGTGATGGAGTAATCTACATAACAACCGTTCTTTATATCCGCCATATTTTTCATGATCGCATATCTGAGATCCGGACGGGTGATAAGCTCACAAAAAGCCTCATTGTTATAGTAGTTGAGCGTTTCTTTAGGAATAACAGAGGTGTGGGAAACCACATCGGCGGTACCCGACCACGTGGTAAAGGTTTCTCTAAAATAGTTCAACAGCTCTTCGGTGGAGCCTTCAAGTATATCCTCGGGAACGCTGAGATGACCTCCCGGAATAACAGATGTCATGGATATATTAACAGGGATATTTTGTGTCAAATTCTCGGATGTCACACTTGTTTCGTCGTGTTTAGCGGCTGATACAACGACTGCAGGTGCCAAAGTAAAGCATACGATCGCCGCCAAAAGCAGGGATATACATCTCTTAACCATTGTTTTCCTCCTTACAAAATATTTGTTTAGATCGTTTTTGTGTTCAATTTAATTATATTATAAACGAAACGGGCGTTTGTTAAAAAACGTCCGTTTCATTTTGAACAATTTGTAAATATCATTTCATTCCTTTTCTTCGGAAGAAGCTTTTATGGAGTCGCTGAATTTTCCGAAGAAAAATGAAGCAACCGCTCCGCAGACAATTGCGATGATATAGAACGCAATATTCTGCCACGACGTTGCAAACGAAGGCAGTATCATGACTGTGGAAGCAAGCACGAAACCTATTATGGAATGTGACATTGCCGAGTGGTATTTATCGAATACCCATTTCATGAGCTTTGAGAGCAGCAGGAATACCGCAAAGACGGAGAGTGCGAAGGGGATCGCCACGCCGAAATCAAGATCCTTGATATGACCGAGCAGCGGCTCGTAGATACCGAAGAACATCAAAAGATTTGAGGATGCAAGTCCGGGAACGACGAAGCCAAGCCCCCAGATCACTCCGCAGAGGATCCAGCCGACGAGGTTTTGAGGAATTGAAACCGTCCAAACGTTCTTAAAGAGGTAGAGCATCGCGCAAACGGCAATGAAGGAGACGATAAGGAGGAATATTGAGGTCTTACCCCTGCCCTTCTCCCCTGCGTCGTGCCAAAGGCCCGGCAAAGTACCGATTATCAGCCCTACAAAAGCACAGATAACGATGCTCTGATTCCATGCAAGAAGCGCCTCGGCTATTGCGGCAAAGCCAATAAAGCCGACAGCCCCGCCAATGCCGACGAAAATGAGCATTTTCCAATATTTGATTATGCCCTTGATGGGATTGGAGAGAACTTCAAGTATCTGATTGTAGATGCCGAATGCATAGAGCAGACTGCCGCCGCTGACGCCGGGCAGTATTGCACCGACGCCAACGAGGAAGCCTTGAAGCACCCAAAGTATTGCTTTTAAGATAAAATTTTTATTTTTCATTATTTACCAAATGAACCGTGCAAGCCGTATATCATGTAGAATACGGATGCCGCGATCAAAACTATTGCTATCAGTATGAACACCAGCGAGCGAATGCTCCAAAACGACTTTTTGCCGTCCGCAGATGAATTTTCCGACTTGGGCAAAAGCTTCGCCGCTCGCAGCGCCGTAATGAGTGGTTTATAAAGGGCGAGAACTATTCCCGCGTTAAGTACCGATTTGGTGAGGTTAAAGGGCAAAAGAAGTGTGGGTATAAACTCAATGACCTGTTTGGTAGGCACCTTCATATAAATGGGTGTGACGATGATATTGCAAATCATCATGACGGTTACCGTTAAAACAACCGCCGACGAAAGCGAAATCGCAACGCCCGAAATATTTCTTCGCTTTGAATAGATGTATCCTGCGACGAACGAGAACGTGGCGGTGGAAGCGAAATCCATAAGCCAGCCCCAGAAACCGGTGTCACCGACCGTGAGCTGCTCGATGGTCGCTACCAAAAACGAGATAAGCAAGCCGGAAGCCGGCCCGAATATCATCGACGCGATCGCAACGATCGCATCCTTTGCGTCAAAAGTCAGAAAACTGACATTAATTCTGAAAACGAATGTGACGGCATAAGCCATTGCGGTGAAAACGGCAAGCAAGGTCATCTTGCGAATGCCGAAGCGGTCTTTTCTTTGCATAAAAAAATCTCCCTTGAATATAAATTTACAGGGAGAAGACAGTATAGAATTATTCCATCTTCTCTCATCCGGACTGCCCCCCTTGTGGGGATCACCGTCGGTTAAGGAATTGCACCTTATCGGCAAGCTGTTTGCTTGTTCGCGGACTATACCGCCGGTTCGGAATTTCACCGACCCTGAAGATATAAGTTCAAACCGACACTTGGTCAGTTTGTTCAAAAGGTCGGATGCGCCGGAGCACATCCGACCTTTTGAATAATCGAATTATTAAATTATGAAAATTTAATTACTCAATGATCTCGGATACGACGCCCGAACCAACGGTTCTGCCACCCTCACGGATAGCGAAACGGAGACCAAGCTCGCATGCGATGGGAGTGATAAGCTCAACGCCGAAGGTAACGTTGTCGCCGGGACGGCACATTTCAACGTCAGCGGGAAGCTCGATGGTACCGGTAACGTCGGTGGTTCTGAAGTAGAACTGAGGTCTGTAACCGGTTACGAAGGGCTTCTTACGGCCGCCTTCCTTCTCGGTAAGAACGTAAACCTGACCCTTGAACTTGGTGTGGGGCTTAACGGATCCGGGCTTGCAGAGAACCTGTCCGCGCTCGATCTCGTCCTTAGCAATACCACGGAGGAGGCAACCGATGTTGTCGCCTGCTTCTGCCTGGGGAAGGAGCTTGTGGAACATCTCGACACCGGTGACAACGCAGGTGCGCTTCTCGTCGGTAAGACCAACGATCTCAACGGTATCGGAAACCTTAACGGTACCACGCTCTACACGGCCGGTAGCAACGGTACCACGACCGGAGATGGAGAATACGTCCTCAACGGGCATAAGGAAGTCGAGGTCAGCCTTACGCTCGGGGGTGGGAATATAAGAGTCAACTGCGTCCATGAGTTCCTTGATGCAAGCATACTCGGGAGCAGAAGGATCGGTGCTGTCGGACTCGAGAGCAACACGAGCGGAACCGCGGATGATCGGAATGTCATCGCCCGGGAACTCATACTCGGAGAGGAGGTCACGGATCTCCATCTCAACGAGGTCGAGAAGCTCTTCGTCGTCAACGATATCGGTCTTGTTCATGAATACAACGATTGCGGGAACGCCAACCTGACGAGCAAGAAGAACGTGCTCTCTGGTCTGTGCGAGAGGACCGTCGGTACCTGCAACAACGAGGATAGCGCCATCCATCTGAGCTGCACCGGTGATCATGTTCTTGACATAGTCAGCGTGGCCGGGGCAGTCAACGTGTGCATAGTGACGAGCGTCGGTCTCGTACTCAACGTGACGGGTGTTAATTGTGATACCTCTTGCCTTCTCCTCGGGAGCGTTGTCGATCTGGTCGTATGCCATGAACTCTACGCTACCCTGTGCGAGAGAGAGATACTTGGTGATAGCTGCAGTAAGAGTGGTCTTACCGTGGTCAACGTGACCGATGGTACCAATGTTTACGTGGGGCTTGGTGCGTTCGAATGTAGCCTTTGCCATTTTGGAAAAACCTCCGATATAATATTTTTTATTTTAATTAGTTTTGCAAAGAATAATCAGTTAGACTTTGCGCGGGCAGTAATGATGCCCTCCTGGATGCTCTTGGGAACCTGAGCAAAGTTGTGCGGCTCCATGGAGTAGAGCGCACGTCCCTGAGACTTGGAGCGCAGGTCGGTCGCGTAGCCGAACATTTCGGAAAGCGGAACGTCTGCGATGATCTCAGTAGTTCCCTTGCCGTCGTCATTCATAGACTGAATTGCACCGCGGCGAGAGTTGAAGTCACCGATCACATCACCGAGATAATCGTTGGGAGTAATGGTGGTTACCTTCATAATAGGCTCGGTAAGAACGGGGTCTGCCTTCTTCATGGCCTCCTTGAACGCCATGGATCCTGCGATCTTGAACGCCATTTCGGATGAGTCGACCTCGTGATAAGAACCGTCGTAAAGGGTTACCTTAACATCAACGACATTGTAGCCGGCAAGAACGCCGCACTGCATTGCGCCCTGGATACCCTGGTTGACGGGTTCGATGAATTCCTTCGGAATCGAACCGCCGGTAACGGCGTTAACGAATTCGTAGCCTGCGCCCGGCTCGTTAGGCTCAATGATGATCTTAACGTGAGCGTACTGACCGGAACCACCGGACTGCTTCTTATACTTGCACTCATGGTCAACCTGCTTGCGGATGGTCTCCTTGTAGGCAACCTGGGGCTTACCGATATTTGCCTCGACCTTGAACTCACGGAGAAGTCTGTCTACGATGATCTCAAGGTGAAGCTCACCCATACCTGCGATGATGGTCTGACCGGTCTCTTCGTCGGTATAGGTTCTGAACGTGGGGTCTTCCTCTGCGAGCTTGGAAAGAGCGATACCCATCTTCTCAAGACCTGCACGGGTCTTGGGCTCGATGGCAACTCGGATAACAGGCTCGGGGAATTCCATGGATTCAAGGATGATGGGATGCTTCTCGTCGCAGAGAGAATCACCGGTACCGGTGTTCTTTACTGAAACAACTGCCGCGATATCGCCGGCGTAAACAACGTCGATATCCTTACGGTTGTTAGCGTGCATCTGAACGATACGACCCATTCTTTCCTTCTTGTTCTTGCTTGCGTTGTAAACGGTATCACCTGCGTGGATGCAACCGGAATATACGCGGAAGAAGCACAGCTTACCCACGAAGGGGTCAGTTGCGATCTTGAAAGCAAGAGCCGCGAAAGGCTCCTCATCGCTCGAAGGACGGTGATCCTCTTCACCGGTCTCGGGGTTGATACCGGCAATGGGGGGAACGTCTACGGGCGAGGGCATATAGTCAACGATCGCGTCAAGAAGCTTCTGAACGCCCTTGTTTCTGAAGGAGGTACCGCAAACGACGGGAACCATGATATTCTCGATGGTTGCCTTTCTGATTGCTGCCTTGATCTCTTCATTGGTGATATCTTCACCCTCAAGATACTTCATCATAAGCTCTTCGTCAGCCTCTGCAGCCGACTCGATCATTGCTTCACGGTATTTTTCAGCCTCTGCCTGCATGTCTGCGGGAATCGGCTCCTGTCTCATGTCCTTGCCGAGGTCATCGTAATATACGGTGGCCTCCATGGTCATGAGGTCGATGATACCACGGAAACCGTCTTCCTTGCCAATCGGGAGCTGAATCGGAACTGCGTTTGCACCCAGTCTATCCTTCATCATACCCACAACACGGTAGAAATCCGCACCGGTGATATCCATCTTGTTAACGTACGCGAGTCTCGGTACGCTGTATTTTGTAGCCTGTCTCCAAACGGTTTCAGACTGAGGCTCAACGCCTCCCTTTGCACAGAAGACCGCTACTGCACCGTCAAGTACTCTGAGCGAACGCTCAACCTCAACGGTAAAGTCAACGTGGCCGGGAGTATCGATAATATTAATACGGGTATTCTTCCAATGGCAGGTGGTAGCGGCAGAAGTGATGGTGATACCTCTCTCCTTCTCCTGAACCATCCAGTCCATTGTGGAATCGCCGTCGTGTGTCTCACCCAGCTTGTGGTTAACACCCGTGTAGAACAGTATTCTTTCGGTTGTAGTCGTTTTACCGGCGTCAATGTGAGCCATGATACCGATGTTACGAGTACGCTCGAGCGAATATTCTCTTGACATTGATAGTCTCCTTATTTCTTGTAAACGGTTTATGCGATCTGTTCGATCTTGATATAGGCAGATATATTAATATCTGTAGTGTGCAAACGCCTTGTTTGCTTCTGCCATACGGTGAGTCTCTTCCTTCTTCTTGAACGCTCCGCCGGCATTGTTGGTTGCATCGATGATCTCGGCTGCAAGCTTCTCTGCCATGGTACGTTCGCCGCGCTTTCTGGCAAATCCTACCATCCAGCGAAGACCCAGAGTCTGGCGTCTGTCAGCCTTGACCTCAAGCGGAACCTGATAGGTAGAACCGCCTACACGGCGAGCCTTAACCTCAAGAACCGGCATGACGTTCTCAAGAGCTTCGACAAACACTTCAAGGGGATTCTTTCCGGACTTCGCTTCAACGATTGCGAATGCATCGTAAACGATAGTCTGGGCAACTCCCTTCTTGCCGTCCTGCATAACGTTGTTAACAAGCTTTGTTACGAGCTTGGACTTATAAATAGGATCCGGCAATACGTCTCTCTTGGATATACGACCTCTTCTCGGCACTGTACTTCCCTCCTTCATTAGTATTGAATGAAATCATAGGTACTCAAAAGCATATTCTCCTGTTAGCGCTCTTCTGTCCGCAGTATATAAACAAACGGAATTGAATAGCCTAAAACATGCTGATACCTTCACCGAATTACTTCTTGGATTCCTTCGGTGTCTTTGTTCCGTACTTGGAACGGGCCTGTCTGCGTGCTGCAACACCCTGAGTATCAAGTGTGCCGCGGATAATGTGATAGCGTACACCGGGCAGGTCTCTTACCCTACCGCCTCTGATAAGAACGACGGAGTGCTCCTGCAGGTTATGTCCTTCGCCGGGAATGTAGGTGGTTGCTTCAAGACCGTTGGAAAGACGAACTCTTGCAATCTTACGAAGTGCAGAGTTAGGCTTCTTGGGGGTGGTGGTGGTTACCTTGGTGCAAACGCCTCTCTTCTGGGGCGAGGGCAGATCGGTGCCGGCGTTTTTGATGGTGTTGAAGCCCTTCTGAAGCGCTGCTGCTTTGGACTTGTACACCTTGTCTGTACGACCCTGTTTGACAAGCTGGTTAAAGGTTGGCATTCTTTATGCTGATCCTCCTTTCTTCCGATTTGTTTATATACAGATGCGGCCGCAAGGCGCGCAAAACTGTCCGAAATCACCGCTTTTGAGGTGCTTTTTTCTCAAAAGCCGTCGCCGAAGCCATAAAACCTCAGCATAATTCGAATTATTATATCATTTTTTTCTGGAATTGTCAAGAGCCTGCAAAAGCTGTGACAAAATTCTCTTAATTGCACAATTTGCAACAGCGCGCACAATATTTTTTAGGCAAAATTGAACAAAGCAAAAAAGACACTCAGCCTACCTCCGAAATTGTTTCGGAGGTAGGCTTAAAATGTTAAGATTTTGTTATTTTACGCGCCGATATCTTCGGTTTGCGCCTGAGCGGAAGACTCTTCGGCATTCTTCTCCTCGGCTTCGGCGGAAGCTTCGGAAGCTTCTTCATCCGTTGCGATAACGTCTATATTATTGTAGCAAGCCATACCCGTACCTGCAGGGATAAGCTTACCGATGATGACGTTTTCCTTAAGTCCGAGCAGGTTATCAACCTTACCCTTGATAGCAGCATCGGTAAGGACCTTCGTGGTCTCCTGGAAGGATGCCGCGGAGAGGAAGGACTCCGTTTGGAGAGCTGCCTTGGTGATACCGAGAAGCACGGGCGAGGATGTCGCCTCACGAAGCTCGGTCTCGCCTGCCGCGATGCGCTCACGGATCTTCTCGTTTGCATCGTCAAATTCGTTGACAGAAACGAGCGAGCCGATAAGCATATCAGTATCTCCGGCGTCTTCAACGCGGAGCTTACGGGTCATCTGACGTGCAATAACCTCGATGTGCTTGTCGTTAACGTTAACGGACTGAGAACGGTAAACCTTCTGGGTCTCACCGATGATATAGTCGTAAACGGCATCCGGGCCGAGGTATTCCATGATATCCATGGGAGCCTTGGAGCCTTCGGTAAGCGCGTCACCGCGCTTGACTGCAGCTCCGTCGGTGACCGTAATACGGCGACCGTAGGGAATCTGGTAGGTCGTGCTCTCGCCGGTCTCGGCAGAGGTAACGACTACGTCCTGGATATTGGGGTTCTCATCGGGCTGAATGGTTGCAACACCGTCAATCGCGCTGAGGATAGCCGGCTTCTTGGGTGTTCTTGCTTCAAACAGCTCTTCAACTCTGGGAAGACCCTGGGTAATATCGGCACCTGCAACACCGCCGGAGTGGAAGGTACGCATGGTAAGCTGAGTACCCGGCTCGCCGATGGACTGAGCGGCAATGATACCGACTGCCTCACCGATATTTACCTTACGGCCGCTTGCAAGGTCTGCGCCGTAGCAATGTGCGCAGATACCGTGACGTGCGTGGCAGTGGATAACTGTTCTGATACGAACTTCGGTAATGCCTGCGGCAATGATCTTCTTGACCATATCCTCATCAAGGAGGGTATCGTCGGGAACGAGGATCTCACCGTTTTCGGGATTGATGACGTCGCCCATGGTATATCTGCCGAGGAGTCTGTCCTCAAGAGGCTCGATGGGCTTTGCGCTGTCGCCGTCATAGATTGCTCTGATAATTGCTCCGTGCTGGGTATCGCACTTCTCTTCACGAACGATAACGTCCTGAGAAACGTCAACAAGACGGCGGGTAAGATAACCGGAGTCTGCGGTACGAAGTGCGGTATCGGAAAGGGACTTACGGGAGGAACGAGCACCCATGAAGTACTCGAATATCTTCATACCTTCGCGGAAGTTGGACTTGATCGGGATCTCCATGGTCTTACCGTTGGTAGCGAACATGGGTCCGCGCATGCCGGCGAGCTGACGCATCTGAGTGATCGATCCGCGCGCTCCGGAATCGGACATGATCTTGATCGGGTTGTAGGTTGAGAAGCCCGCCTGAAGAGCGGCGGTAACGTCGTTGGTGGTTCTGTTCCAAACCGCAATGACCTTCTCGTATCTTTCCTGCTCGGAAAGCAGACCCTTATTGAAGTACTTGCCGAGAGTTTCGACTTCCTTATCCGCCTCGCTGATGAGCTGCTTCTTTTCGGTCGGAATGGTCATATCGTAAACCGAGATCGAGAAGGATGCGCGAGTGGAATACTTATATCCCATTTCCTTGATAGCATCAAGCATATCCGCGGTTCTTGCGGATGTATTGTGCTTGATACAAGCGTTGATAATGGCACCCAGCTCCTTCTTAGTGATGATCGAAGCAATTTCAAGCTCACATTCGTTTGCCGGGTTGCTTCTGTCAACAAAGTGGAGGTTCTGCGGTATTTCTTTGTTAAAGATCAAACGGCCGAGAGTGACGGCGTCCTTGCCGGTGTTTACACAGCGGTTGCCGTTCTCGTCTGTAACAAGACCGATCATACCCGTATGAGTCTTGCCTTCTTCGTCCGTAAAGGTGCGTCTGATTGCGATGGGGGCGTGGAGACCGAGCTGACCGTTGGAATAAGCCATGTTGGCCTCGTCAAAGTTGCGGTAGATTCCGCCGGTACCCGGCTCGTCGGTACGAACGATCGAAAGATAGTACGAACCGAGGATCATATCCTGGGTAGGAACGGTAACGGCACGACCGTCAACGGGCTTGAGGAGGTTGTTTGCGGAGAGCATGAGAAATCTCGACTCTGCCTGCGCCTCTGCGGAAAGCGGAACGTGAACCGGCATCTGGTCGCCGTCGAAGTCCGCGTTGAACGCGGTACATACCAGCGGATGGAGCTTAATCGCTCTGCCCTCTACAAGCACCGGCTCGAATGCCTGAATGGACAGGCGGTGAAGTGTGGGTGCACGGTTGAGAAGTACGGGATGCTCCTTGATTACGTTTTCAAGTGCGTCCCAGACCTCGTCGTTGCTTACCTGAGCGCGGTCGATCTTCTTCTGTGCTTCCTTAACGTTGGTGGCCTTGCCCATTTCGACGAGTCTCTTGATAACGAAGGGCTTGAAAAGCTCAAGTGCCATTTCCTTCGGCAGACCGCACTGATAGATCTTCAGCTGAGGACCTACGACGATAACCGAACGTCCGGAGTAGTCAACACGCTTACCGAGAAGATTCTGACGGAAGCGTCCCTGCTTACCGCGGAGCATTTCGGAAAGCGACTTAAGCGGACGGTTAGAGGGGCCGGTTACGGGCTTTCCGCGGCGTCCGTTGTCAATGAGAGCGTCAACCGCTTCCTGAAGCATACGCTTCTCGTTGCGGATAACGATATCGGGGGTAGAGATCTCAATGAGCTTCTTAAGACGGTTGTTTCTGCTGATAACGCGGCGATAAAGCTCATTGAGGTCGGAGGATGCGAATCGTCCGCCGTCAAGCTGAACCATTGCACGGATATCGGGGGGCAGAACGGGGAGAACGTCAAGCACCATCCATTCAAGCTTGTTGCCCGAACGGCGGAAGGACTCGATGACCTCAAGTCTCTTTATAATGCGAGCCTTCTTTTGGCTGGTGGTATTTGCAAGCTCCTCGCGAAGCTGTTCTGCAAGCGCATCGATGTCGATTGCCATAAGAAGCTCCTTGATAGCCTCAGCACCCATGCCGACACGGAACTCGTTCTCATACATCTCGCGGTATTCCATATACTGCTTCTCGGAGAGAACCATTCCCTTTTCAAGGGGCGTGCTTCCGGGATCGAGGACAACGTTCTCTGCAAAATAGAGCACCTGTTCGAGCTGCTTTGAGGACATATCGAGGACGAGAGCCATTCTCGAAGGAGAAGCCTTGAAGTACCAGATGTGGGACACGGGGCAAGCAAGCTCTATGTGACCCATTCTCTCACGGCGGACTCTCTTGGTTGTTACTTCAACTCCGCACTTATCGCAAATGATCTTTTCGCGGATATTGTGGGAATTCTTGTACTTACCGCACATACATGCGCCGTCCTTGGTCGGGCCGAATATCTTTTCACAGAAAAGACCTCCGACCTCGGCTTTAAGTGTACGGTAGTTGATAGTCTCGGGCTTTGTTACCTCGCCGTAGGACCATTCTCTGATCATTTCGGGAGACGCCAGACCTATTTTTATAGAGGCAAATTCGTTATTTTCCATATCTGTTCTCCTTTAATCAGTTATCATATTCATCGGAATCATAGTCGTCATCCGACTCTGCTTCGTATTCGTAATCCTCGGCAAACTCGTCATCCTCTTCATCTTCACCGAGATCGAATTCGCCGTCCTCGTCCGCAAAGAGGAAGCCGCGGCGAGCATACTCGTCCTCGCCTCCGGTCTGACCGATGGCGTCGTCGATCGCTTCGCTGTCGTGACGGTTCATGCGCTGAGGCATTTCTTCATCAACGACGGAAGAGATCTTGATCTCCTCGCCTTTTTCGTTGAGCACGCGGATATCGAGACAGAGCGACTGAAGCTCCTTGACAAGAACCTTGAACGCCTCGGGAACGCCGGCAGTGGGAATGTTCTGACCCTGAATGATCGCCTCGTATGCCTTGCGGCGTCCGACGACGTCGTCCGACTTGACGGTCAGGATCTCCTGAAGTGTATATGCGGCACCGTATGCCTCAAGTGCCCAGACCTCCATTTCTCCGAAGCGCTGGCCGCCGAACTGCGCTTTACCGCCGAGAGGTTGCTGAGTTACGAGAGAGTACGGGCCGTTTGAACGGGCGTGGATCTTATCGTCAACGAGGTGGTGGAGCTTGAGGTAGTACATGATACCTACGGTTACCGGATTATCGAAAGGCTCGCCGGTACGTCCGTCGTAAAGCACGGTCTTACCGTCGATTACCTGATGCTTGGTCTCTCCGGTCACGGGATCGACGATCTCACGGGTCTCCTTGCCGTCAACATTCTCGCCGGGGAATACCTCACGCCACATATTCGCCATCTTCATGCACTCAAGAATGTCCTTCTCGTTTGCACCGTCGAATACGGGGGTCATGATCTTCCAGCCGAGCTTGCGTGCGGCGATTCCGAGGTGTACCTCAAGAACCTGACCGATGTTCATACGTGAAGGAACGCCCAGGGGATTAAGGAC
Source organism: Eubacteriales bacterium (assembly GCA_051867815.1). GTDB lineage: Bacteria > Bacillota > Clostridia > Oscillospirales > CAG-272 > CAG-390. The sequence continues at coordinate 16,505 of JBJDZD010000134.1, forward strand.
GATATCAAGAGGAGTTCCGTCGGGAAGGAAGGGCATATCCTCCGGAGGAAGGATGCGTGAAACGACACCCTTATTACCGTGGCGGCCCGCCATCTTGTCACCGACAGAAATCTTTCTCTTCTGTGCGATATAAACGTGAACGACCTTGTTTACGCCCGTGGGAAGCTCGTCGCCCTGCTCGTGCGAGAATACGCGAACGTCAACGACGATACCGGATTCACCGTGGGGCAGGCGCAGAGAGGTATCTCTGGTCTCGCGTGTCTTTTCACCGAAGATCGCGCGAAGCAGTCTTTCTTCTGCGGTAAGGTCGGTCTCTCCCTTGGGAGTGATCTTACCGACAAGAATATCGCCGGCATGAACCTCGGTACCCTTCTTTACGATACCGAACGCATCAAGGTTGCGGAGCGCATCCTCGCCAACGTTCTGAATCTCACGGGTGATCTCCTCGGAGCCGAGCTTGGTGTCTCTCGCCTCGTGGGTATAAACTTCAATATGAAGCGAAGTGTAAACGTCATTTCTTACAAGGTTCTCGTTAAGAAGGACAGCATCCTCGTAGTTATAACCTTCCCAGGTCATAAATCCGATGAGGGCGTTCTTACCGAGTGCGATCTCGCCGTTGGAGGTTGCGGGACCGTCTGCAATGATCTGACCGGCTTCAACTCTCTCGCCGTACTTGACGATGGGTCTTTGGTTGCAGCAGGTACCCTGGTTGGTACGCTTGAACTTGATCAGATCATAGGTATCCTTGCGACCGTCATCCGTGCGGATAACGATCTTTGCGGTCTCCACGTGTTCAACTACACCGGCATTCTTGGCAACGACAACGACACCGGAGTCACGAGCGACCTTGTACTCCATACCGGTACCGACAATGGGTGAATCGGTAACCATGAGCGGAACTGCCTGCTTCTGCATGTTCGATCCCATGAGCGCACGGGAGTTATCGTCGTTCTCAAGGAAGGGGATCATTGCTGTAGCCGCAGAAACTACCATCTTGGGAGAAACGTCCATGAAGTCGATCTCATCAACGGAGACCTCACGGAATTCGTTCTTATCACGGGCAGTAACAGTGCTGTTGATGAAGTATCCGTTCTCGTCCAGAGGCTCGTTAGCCTGCGCGATGATGTAATTGTCCTCAACATCCGCAGTCATGTAGACTACTTCGTCGGTTACACGGCGAGTAGCGCGGTCAACCCTGCGGTAGGGAGCCTCGATAAAGCCGTACTCGCTGATTCTTGCATAGGTTGCAAGATAGGAGATAAGACCGATGTTAGGACCTTCGGGCGTCTCGATGGGACACATTCTTCCGTAATGGGTGTAGTGTACGTCACGAACGTCGAAAGATGCACGGTCACGGGAAAGACCGCCGGGGCCGAGTGCCGAAAGGCGGCGCTTGTGGGTCAGCTCGGACAGGGGGTTAGCCTGATCCATGAACTGAGAAAGCTGGGATGAACCGAAGAACTCGCGAATAACGGTTGCAACGGGTCTGATATTGATCAGAGCCTGGGGGGTCAGCTTTTCGTTGTCCTGAGTGGTCATGCGCTCGCGGATGATCTTCTCCATACGGGAGAAGCCGATTCTCATCTGGTTCTGAAGCTGCTCGCCGACGGAACGGATACGGCGGTTGCCGAGATGGTCGATATCGTCGGTGGTTCCGATGTCGTGAGCAAGTCCGAGCAGGTAGTTGATAGTTGCGTAGATATCCTCGCGAGTGATGTGCTTGGGGCAAAGCTCGCTCAGGCGTGCGCGACACGCCGCCTTAATTGCCTCAAGATCGCCGCCGCACTCTTCCATGATGGAAAGAAGAACGGGGGTGGATACCTTCTCGCGAACGCCGCAGTCCTTAAGATCGTCGCCGATGATCTGCTTGGGCCAGCAGGTGTGGTTCGAGAACACCTTGACAACGTCGCCGTTGTCAAGCGAGATGAGAACCTCGTTTACGGCTGCGTTTTCGATGGCAATGGCATCCTCGGGAGTGATAACATGTCCTTCCTCGAAGAGAACCTCTCCGCTTACGGGGCTTACTGCCGGAGCAGCCAGGCGACGGTTGACGATACGGTCAGAAATTGCCATTTTCTTGTCGAACTTATAGCGTCCTACGTCGGCAATATCGTATCTCTTGGGATCGAAGAAGAAATTATTGATAAGGGTGAGAGCGGCGTCAACCTGAATAGGCTCGCCGGGACGGAGCTTGCGGAAGATTTCGCGGAGGGATTCAACCGCGGCACTTGAACGGCGAGCGATTGAGGAAGCCTCGGACTCGTCCTTTTCAAGCGTTGCACGGAGACGGATATCGTCGCCGAACATATTGAATATATCCTCATCGGTTTCGATCGTGGAGACCATATTGCCGGTCTCGGGGTCAACGGAAAGACCGAGAGCGCGGATAAACATCGTGAGAGGGAGCTTGCGGTTCTTATCTATTCTTACATAGATAACGTTATTACTGTCAACCTCATATTCGAGCCAGGCACCGCGGTAAGGAATGACCTGTGCGGTAAAGGTCTTCTTTCCCGCCTTGTCAATATCGGATGCATAATACATACCGGGAGAACGAATGATCTGCGAGACGATGACGCGCTCTGCACCGTTGATAACAAAGGTGCCGTTTTCCGTCATGATCGGGAAGTCGCCCATATAAATATCGGTCTGCTTGACTTCTCCCGTCTGCTTGTTATTGAGACGGACGTTGACCTTAAGGGGAGCGGCGTAGTTGACGTCTCTCTCCTTACATTCCTCAACGGGGTACTTCGGCTTGGAATCTATCGAATAAGAAACAAACTCGATAGAAAGATTTCCGCTGTAATCAACGATCGGCGATACATCGCGGAGAACCTCGGCGAGGCCTTCTTCAAGCAACCATTTGAAGGAATTGGTCTGAATCTCAATAAGATTCGGGATTTCGAGTGTAGTGCGGGTTTTGGAAAAAGACTTACGTACGTTTTTTCCGAGCACCTGGTCTGTTACATGGACCATAAATTCAATCACTCCATTCAAGATTTTTTCGCTTTAAACGCCCGACGGGACTTTTCCGAGCAGCGGTAAAAATAATATTTTTCATACAATATTAATATATAGACCGCAGTTCTGAAACATCCCGGACCCATTTTTGGACATACTAAGCGATTATAATGCAGTTTAATATTATACATCATAATTATCACTTTGTCAAGGGGTAATTCCAAAAAAACTTTGATTTTGTAAAAATTTTTCCTCCTATTGGATGTATAAGCCTTTAATCTCCGAGCATAGAATTATTTAAGTATATTTCAAATATATTTTATCTTCAAAAGCACTCGGTAGACCCGGAAGGAGAAATGAAAATGGCGGAAAAATTCGATTGGGTGCGCCTGGCTTCCATGATATTTTGCTTCATAGCGGCGCTGGCGGCTCTTTACATCCTATTTAAATACGCATTTGCTCTGTTGCTTCCCTTTTTGCTCGGTGCCGCCGTGGCGGCGCTCGCTTCAGTCATTGCCGGCAAGATCAGCGCACATACGCGAGCCTCTCGCAAGGCCGTATCGGTGGTGGTACTGCTCCTGCTTCTCTTTGCGCTCGGCTGCGGAATTTATTTCGGAACGCGCAGGCTCGTATCGGAGCTTGGGAAGCTGGCGGAATCCATCGCGTCGGGTGACGGTAAGCTGGTCGACCTGCTGAATGAGATCACCGACTTGTTTGCCGGCATCGGAGACAAGCTTTCCGAGCTTTTCGGCGGCTCCGACGGAAACGCCGAAAGGGTAAGTGCGTTACTTGAAAACCTTCTCGGTAACATACTCTCATCAGTCGGCTCCGCGATACCCGGGATACTGACGGGCATCGCCGCCGCGCTTCCCGATATTCTCCTCGGTCTCGTTGTAACCGTAATAACCGCATTCTACTTCACACTTGACGGAAAGAAATTCAAGATTGCCGCCCGTGCCATTCTTCCCGAGCAGGCAGGGCGCATACTCGGACATATAAAAAAGGAGGCGGCATTAGCCGCCGTCGGCTACCTCCGCTCCTATTCGCTGATATTGTTCATAACTTTTGCCGAGCTGTTTTTCGGGCTGTCCGTTCTTGGCGTGGAATACTCGTTCCTGATTGCCGCCATAACGGCGTTGATCGACATTTTGCCCATCCTCGGCGTCGGCATCGTTCTGCTGCCTTGGGCGCTGTTCGCTCTCATGACGCGAGATATTTTCCTCGGCGTGGGACTCATTATATTATATGTAATAATCGTTGCCGTCCGCCAATTCATCGAGCCGAAGATAGTAGGCGAAAGTCTCGGCCTGCATCCGATGCTGACGCTTGCGGCGTTCTACCTCGGCTACCGCCTGTTCGGCTTTGCAGGCATAATAATCGCTCCGATCATACTCGTGGTATGGCGTGCGATCAAGGGGGTCAGTTCCTCCCCGTCTTTATCTTGAAAACAAGAGCCGAAGCCGCTATAATCGCCGCACCGAAGAACACGATCTCAAGCGCGCCGATCGTGCCCCCCATAACGGCACAAGCATAGAAGAAGATGCCGACTGCTATGGCCGCCGCACCGATAAGGCGGCACGACGTTGCGACAATTTCATTCTCAAAAAATGCAATTATTACGCAAACGAAGGAGACGATCTTCTCTGCGTGAGCTTCGCTGTATACACGGTTATTTTTTCTTTCAATGCAGTTATTCATGACATACCTCAAATTATTAAAATTTCCTATTTCGGAACCCTCGTGACATTATTATACCACATCGAAATTCATTTGTCAAGATATTTTTATCATTTTCGGAAAAATTTTTATTTTTCTCTTTACAAATCGGAATTTTTGTGCTATAATAATACCATAACAGGAAAAACGAGGTTTTCAAAATGAGTTTTGATTACATTGAAAGAATAAAGCAGATAAAAAATGAAAAGAAAATGACCAACGACGAGCTTTCGCGTCTGAGCGGAATTCCGCTCGGCACGCTTTCGAAGCTCCTCGCCGGTCTTTCCGATTCGGTCAAGCTTTCGAACATGATTGCCATCTGTGAGGCACTGGGTTGCTCACTTGATTACGTAGTAAGCGGCATCCCGGAGAACACGAACAACTTCACGCTCGACGGAAGCGAGATTCGTCTTATCGAGGAATACCGCCGCCTTGACAGCCACGGCAAGGAGCTGATAATGCTCGTTGCCGGCAAGGAGCGCGAACGCGTATCAAGCGCGGAATATACGCTTGCCGCACCCCAACCCCGTCCCGTCTTCTCGCGTCCGACTCCCGTAGTCACGGCACCGATTGCGAACAGATACCGCGAGAGCGGCGCAGGCAGAATTACCAAGAGATCGCTGCCCCTCTACGACCTCCCCGTATCCGCAGGCATTGGCGAATATCTTGACAGCGACGCCGCCGAAATGCTTACCGTCAGCATCAACGATTCCACGTCGGGTGCCGATTTTGCCCTCCGCATAAGCGGCGACAGTATGGAGCCGAAGTACCACGACGGTGATATACTTCTGGTACAGAATGCCGAGAGCGTCGAGGTTGGAGAACTTGGCATCTTCATCCTTGACGGTGCAGGCTACTTCAAGGTCTACGGCGGCGACTGCCTCATCTCGCTCAATCCCGAATACGGAAAGATCATGCTTAAGGATTTTGCGTCGGCATCCTGCATCGGCAAGGTGCTCGGCAGACTGAAAAAGAGATAAAATATGCCGCCCGAGGCCTCGGGCGGCTGTATTTTATTCTTGATTTGAGAGTATTATCGCGCATCTGATTGCGCCGTGTATCTGGTCCTTCAGCGGACAGACGGCTTTTATGCCCTCCATGCTCATGATGTGCGCTCTGAAAGCCTGAGCGTTCGACATTCCGCCGCCGACAATGACGGTTGGATCGTCGCCTATCAGCTTTACCGCTTGCGCAATCATTTCGTCAATGCCCGAAAAAGCTTTATTTGCGAGCGCAATCGCAACCGCGTCGCCCTTTTGAGCTTCCTCGAACACCGCCGGGGCAAAGCCGGCAATGAGAGTTTTGCCGAGCGAATAGATTTTGCATATCGAGTTCTCCGGCTTATCGCCGAGGTATTCGCAGGCGCGCAAATAAAGCGCGGTCTGCTCTCCCCTGCCGTCCGCCATACGCAGAGCGGCTTCCAAGCCGTCGCGACCGACCGAATACGCTCCGCCGTTCGTGTCAAGCAGGTAGCCCCAGCCGCCTATGCGGTGCAAAACGCCGTCCTTGCGGACGAAGCACGCGCTTCCGGTCCCGCAAATGAGCGCGGCAGCATCCGCATCGGGGTCGTCAAGGAGTCCGAAAAGATTGTATATGTCACTTGCAACCCTGATTTTGGTATCCGGGCATTCTTTGGAGATTGCCGCGGCGAGCGCGTCCTCGTGTCCGACCGCCCCGGATACTCCGGCATAGACAGAATCTATCCACGCATCCTCGGAATCCGCCAGCTCGCGGACGATCTTGCCGAGAAGCTCACCCGCCGCCGCCTCACCTATGTCGTTGGGGTTGGCGGCACCTTTTACTTTATAGGAAATGATATTTGCGTTCATATCGGCAAGCACGCCGACCGTTTTAGTGCCTCCGCCGTCAATGGCTATAACGTACTTTTTCATTCCGTCAGATCCTCAAAAGAGACGATGCATCTTCCCTTTCTGAAATCGCCGAAGCCGAGGCCCATATCCTCGTACTCTGCCTCGCCGCTTTGATTATCGTATGGGTCGGTGCGCAGATACTTTTTAGGCGGATCAAATGCCGTCGCCAAGGAGTTGCAGTTTATCTCGCGGAAGGTGTCAAAGCCGCCGCAATAATGGTGCCAAAGCTCCGTGTCACCGTACTTGCGCGCACCCTCGCCGAACGAGGGGTCGGCGTGGAGCCATCCCCACGGAGCAACGTAAAACTGCGCCCAATCGTGGCTTCCGATGCCGTTCGGACGGCAATGACTTCCGGACTGCCAACGTGCCGGAACGCCCATCGCGCGGCAAAGCGATATGAAGGCAAGTGCCATAACGCCGCAGTCGCCGCGCCCGTTCATAAGTGCAAACTCGGGAATATTATCAAGACAAAGATACTCGCGCATGTAGGAATAGGTCACGTGCGCGGTGACGTATTCGTAAGCCCTCCAAGCAAGGATGAGAGGATTGGTCTCCTCACCTTTCAGCTCCCGGGCAAGGCCGCGAATAAATGGAGTAAGACGAATTTGCGGAAGCTCCTCGTCTGTGAAAAAGTTCGGTTGCACGGGCGAAACCTTTGCAGGATCGAGATCGTGATACGGAACGGTCAGAGTGTATGAAAACTCAATTTCAAATCTCTCGCCCTTCTTATACTCGGTTTCAATAAAGGCGGTGCGCTGGTCTGCATCCGAAATATAAACGGGATGTGAGGAGGAATGCAGAACGATGTCGCTCTGCTCCGGGCAAATCGCCGGATAGGGCAGGTGAACGCGCACCACGGCGCCCTCGCGCTGTGCATGCTCCGCAATTTCAAGCCACTCGCGCACGCGGTAACGCACCTTACGGTATCCGTGCTTTTTCATTATCTCCAGATTCTCGTGGCGAAGCTCGTTGCGATAGCCCTTGGGCATTATACCCGTCCCCAACGACTCAAGATATCCGCGCCGACATTCGAGAATGTTCGACCGCGCCGAGCGCTGGAAGAATCTTACCCCATCCTTCCTTATATAATCAGCGGTGCCCGTGGTGATTATGTATTCAAGATCTTCCGCAGTGCAGGCGGGGTATTTTTCTTGAATCTGCGACAAAAGCGTATCAAAATCGGTCAGATAATCCCTCTGCATCTCGCGGCATATCTCAAGCTCCAGCTCAAGCCGACGGCGAAGGCTCACGGGCAGCTCCTTTTTGAGCAGAGAAAGTACAGCCCCCTCCTCGCCTGCAAAATCTCCCGAGTACTTGAAGAACTTCACCTCATCGGGCAACTCAACTGCTATGTATTTTATGTCTTCTTCGCGGAATTCGATCATTTAACATCACTCCGTTTTTTCTTAAATTATATCATAAATCATTTTATCTTGCAAGATGTTTATAACAAAAAACGGCAAAAAAAGAAAAAGGCTGCAAGCACGACTTGCATCCCTTTTTCTATAAGATTAACGAAAAGCTTACGCCATAGCGTTGAGGGCGAGTGTAAACTGGCTCTTCTTATGTGCAGCGGCATTCTTATGAATGATTCCGCGAGCAGCAGCCTGGTCAACACACTTAACTGCGATACGGTATGCCTCGGTAGCGGCAGCCTTATCACCGGACTCAACAGCAGCATAGAACTTCTTGATGATTGTCTTCATCTTGGTGCGTGCGATCTTATTCTTGAGTGTCTTCTTCTCGATAACAAGAATACGCTTCTTTGCAGACTTAATGTTTGCCAACAGATTCACCTCCCTATTTTTGTGTATCCGCTACGCCTGAGAGGTTACGCTGCGAATACTTCACATTTGGATATTATACCATAAAAGTGCCTCAATTGCAATAGATTTTGGAAAAATATTTCGATATTTACAAAATATTTTTATTTTCGGCGCATGGAGGCGATGCGCTCCGCGTCAGGCGTGACGTAGGCGGTGTAATTTGTATGATAGATTACAAGACCGGGTTTGCCGCCTGCCGGCTTTTTGATGTGCTTGGCGAGCGCATAATCAACGGGGATGTTGTTGCCCTCGGCCGTGGAATTGAACGCCGCGATCTCCGCTGCTTCGGTCATGTCAAGTGCCGGCGGCTCCTCGCCGTTCGTTCTCATCAGCACATGCGAGCCGGGAACGCCCTTGGCATGGAACCAATAATCGTCCTTCGCCGCGAGCTTGAAGGTTATCTCCTCGTTTTGCAGATTGTTTCTGCCGCAAAGCACCTCGTAACCGTTCGTCGTGATATACTTAAGCGGCGGATTTTTCACCGATCTTGCAGGTGCCGCGCCCTTCTTTTGCTTAAGATAACCGCCCGTTTCAAGCTCGTGACGGATGCCTGCAAGGTCCGCTCCCGTCTCGGCACGCGATAGTGCGTCGCGAACGGTATAAAGGTAGTTTACCTCGGCACTGGCAAGCTGTAGCTGGTGTGTCAGCTCACGGCGCGCGGTGTTGCATTTATTGTACTTTTTATAGAGCTTTTGGGCGTTCTCCGAGGGAGAAAGACGGGTGTCGAGCTTTATGGTGCGCTCCGGGAATTCTCCGTCCTCGGTCATTTCGGAGTAATCCGTCAGGCGCACCTCTCCGTCGCCTTTTTTCAGGCGATATATGTTTGCAACGATGAGATCGGCATCACGCTTGAATTCCTCACCCAGCTCGCAGTCGGCAAGCTCGGCGTTCTGCGCCTCGATCTTGCGAAGCACGCGTGAAATGGCAGAGGAAACGGTGTGCTTGAGGTCGGATGCGCGATCGGTGACGAGCGCGGCACGGTCGCGCTCACCGAAATACGTGTCAAGTAGCTTTGTGAAGCTCTCAAATGACTTTTGCGATTCGGGCGGATACTGCATCAGCGGTAAGAAAGAGTATTCAACGGGACGCTTGCCGTCGTAAACGGCGCAGGGTACGAATCTGCCCTCACGCACATCGGTAAACACGCTTGAAAATACCTGCCACAGCTTAAGCGGCTCCACACTTCCGCACTCTGCCGACGCGTCTCCGACGGTGCGGAACACTATCTCCCGTGCAACGACGGGCGCAACGCCGAAATAGCTTTGATTTATGAACTTTGCCGCGCTCTGCTCCCGGGGCGCCGCCGTCAGCTTGGATATAAATCCCTCGAACGTCTCTGTGAGAGGGTTGCTCTTGCCCTCCTGCGCCGGTGGAAGCTCGTAGCGCATTCCGGGCAAAATCTGACGCAGGCGAGAAGTTGTAAAGTCAACGGTGCGAAGCGCGGTTATTATCCTTCCGTCCTCATTTGCAAAAATCAAATTCGAATTTTTGCCCATGATCTCCGCGATCAGGCGCTTTTTGCAATCAAAGCCCATCTCGTCGCGTGTTTTGAATTCAAAAACGGCAACGCGCTCAAAGCCCTCCTGTCGCACGTCGGAAAGGAGCGCACCTCCCAGATGCTTGCGAAGAAGCATGCAGAGCGAGGGCGGAGCGGCAGGATTGTCGCGCACGTTTTCGGTGAACGACACGCGCGGATCGGATGCACCACAACGGAAAAGCAGGCGCTTGCCGCCCTCGCGTCCCCGCATTTGGAGAACGATCTCATCCGCGCGCGGCTGATAGACCTTTTCTATCCTGCCGCCAACGGCCTGTATCTTAATTTCGGCAATTACCGCCGAGAGAAAACCTGCATCAAATGCCATTTATTGTACCCACGCGGACACGGTGCCGCTGACGAGAAGGCTCGAAATTATTCCGAGCGCGATGCCTGCCCATTGAAGCCTTGTGAGCTTATCCTTAAAGATAAGGGTTGCCGCAACGAGAGTAAGAATGAGGCTTCCCGTGTTGATTATCGGGAAGAAGACCGCAGAGGGCAACGCCCCTGCAAGGAAAAGATTCGCCACGTGCGGAACGGCAAGACACGCGCCGCAAACGCCGGCAAAAGCCGCCTGCTTCAAGCTTGGCTTGAACGTCACCTCCGCCTTTTTGCGCCGAATCAGCCAAATGGCGGTGGATGCGGCCGTCATAAACGCAAAAGCGGCAATGAGGAAAGCTACGTTCTGCGCTTTATAGGGCGAGTTCTGATGTATCTTTTGCATAACGCCGACA
>JBJDZD010000135.1:0-5314 GCA_051867815.1 Eubacteriales bacterium
CAGTCGGCAACAAGATCGTAGTCTTCGGCTATACAGATGATGCCATGAAGGCCGCCGCAACCGCCTTCGTTCAGCTCGTTGCACAGCTCACCGTTGTCGACGAAAACACCCAAACGGCAAGCGTATCGATTCCCGTCGAGGAGCTTAACGTTACTAAAACCCACAGCGGTTCGAAGATTTATGGCGTTCTTCCGAGTTTCGACGGAGCTACTTTCTCCTCCACGTACAAGTCAAACACAGATTGCGATGAGCTTATCCTCAAGAATGTCACCGCCGAAAGCTACGCCGATTACATATCCACGCTTGAAGCAGCAGGCTTTACCAACTACACAAGCAACGATATGAACGGCAACCTCTTCACCACTCTATACAACAGCGAGTACACTCTCAACGTCGGCTTCTACAAGCCCTTCAAGGAATGCCGCATCGTCATCGAGCCTTACACCGACTCAACTCTCATCGGCACCAAGGCAGAAGAGTATACCTCAGTCACCACCTCTCAGCTGACCATGATCGGCTGTGAGTACAAGACCTCCGCAGGCAAGACCGAAGGCAACGGCCTTTGCCTCCTCTTCAGACTTGCCGACGGCTCCTTCGTAATCGTTGACGGCGGACACAATACTGATACGCACGCATCCAACCTTGTCAAGGCAATCAAGGAGCAAGCTAAGGACTACGCGACCGGCAAGAATATCCGCATTGCCGCTTGGTTCATCTCCCACGCGCACGGCGACCACGACGGCGTAATCAGGGGCAGAACCTCTTACTTCACTCAGTTCACCGTTGAGCGCGTTATCGCATGCTTCATGACTGATGAGGAGCGCGCTATCTCCGCAAGCGTTTACAGCAGCAACTTCTCAAGCAGCGAGGGCGGAAGCGATGACCTGGACAGAGCGGCAGCAGCAACGCTCGGCGCGGACTTCATCGTTTGCCACACCGGTCAGAGATTCTACTTTGCCGACAGCGTTTTCGAGATCCTCTACACCGTTGAAAACTACGGCCCCACCACCGTCAACGCTCTCAACACCAGCACATCCCTCGTCAGAGTTACAACTACCGATCCCAAGACGGGCAACTCCTCCGTCGCAATGGTAATGGGCGACGTCACCGGCCCCGCAATGGCTATCTGCAACAAGCTCTACGGCACGTGGATGAAGAGCGATATCGTTCAGGTCGCGCATCACGGCTACACCACTTGGGGTAACGACGATGCAATGGCAACCGCTTACAGATACATGTCCCCCGAAATCGTTCTTTGGCCCCAGGGTAACAACGCATTCCCGAACTACAAGGATAAATCCTACAACAAGGTACTTTGGGACGGCACCAACAAGAACTTCAAGGAAATGTTCGTAGCAGGCTGGAACGGCTCTCAGTACACCGTTCCACTTCCCTACAACGGCGATCCTTCAAGCGTTATCAAAAAGCCCGTAGCACAGCCTTAAGTTCATAGCAAAACGAGAGCAGTCGCTTTTTCGGCGACTGCTCTTTTCGTATATTGTAAACGGCGTGGCATCAGCCACGCCGTCGATATGTTCAATCCTGTTTTATCGCGTAAGTATAAACAAGAGCGGCAATTATCACAATGAGGATGCCTGCGGTTATCAGGAGAACGAGTATGACGGCGGTATTTCCGCTCATCAGCTCCGTGCCGCCCGTGTTTGAGCCGGCTGAAATATCCGCGGAATCCGTGCCGAGGCCGGTGTCGGATCCGATTGTACCGTTCGTGGTTTCGGGTATCTGCTCGCCCACGAGAATGAAGCGCCCCGAACGCTCAACTGTGAAACCAAAGGAGCTTGCGTCCGTTACGGGCGTATATCTGCCGAGGTCCGTGTCGTAAATAAGGAATGACGAATACTCGTTGACCGGAAGCGTGTAATTAACCGAGTAACACATCTCGCCGACGGGTACAAACGGTGCGCCGTTTATATCCGTAAAGACAAGGTCAAACACGTCAATAACCGCATATTCACCTCCCGGTATGAGCGCGGCAAGCTCCTCGGGGGTAAGGGTGTCCGTAACCTTCGTGCCGGTGAAAACCGTTCCGTACGGGAAATACGTTCCCGGAGGATTGAGTACAACGGAAATATCACCGCTCGCCAAAGCGTTTACCAGCTTCGGCAGGCTTCGGACTTCCGTATGCGCGCAGACCGAGCAGGTGCGTTCTTCACTGCCCTCGCTTTCACCAGTGGGGTCGAGCACGCGTATCCATTCCCCGAAGCTATGCCCCAAGGGTTCAATTTGGGTGACCGAGACCGTTTCGCCGCAGACCGTACATTTTGTTACAGTTTCTCCATGCTCCGTGCATGTGGGCGACTTTGTTACATGCGGTTCGCCCTCGGTGTGACCGAGGGGAGCGATCTCGCTGACCGAGACCGTTTCGCCGCAGACCATACATTTGGTTGCCATTTCGCCCGGCTCGGTGCAGGTGGGTGCCTTGATAGTAACGGGGTCGCTTTCGTCACCGTGGCCGGTAGCCGGAATCGAAACTCTGTTTACCACCTCGCCGCAGACCGTGCAGACCGTTATCTGCTCGCCAAGCTCCGTGCAGGTCGGAGCTTTCGTAACCGTGAAAGGCCCTTCCGTATGCACGTGCGTGGGAGAAACGACGACCTCTATCTCAAACTCAAGCTGATGTCCCCTGTAATGCAGGGTGATGGTTTTCACTCCTATCGTATCGCTTTTGAAGCCCTTGAAGGTCATGCCGTCGGTCACCGTTTCGGATGTTCCGTTGTTGTACGTTACCGTAATGGCTGTTCCTGCGGGGTCAAATATCTCGTTTTCATAATAAACGAGCTTCGTGGGGCGGCTTTGGAATTGTATGCTTTTGATCTCAACGTCAATGACCGTTATCTCGAAGGTGGCGGACTTTTTATAGTCCCTCTCGCTGTAACTGACCGTGATGGTCTGCTCTCCGGCGGTGTTTGCATTGCCGCTTACGGTTATTTTTGATGAAATATCCGCGCTCTTGCCGTCCTGATAGTACGCAACTACCTTAATGCCGTACAAATCAAGCTCTTCGCCGGTATAATACGTGAGCTTATTGGGTTCTTTTTCAATCCTTATCTCAATTAAAGCGGCTTCAATGACGGTAACGGTATATGTAGCGGTAAGCTCCTTATACTTGACAGTAACCGTCTTTTCGCCTATCGTATTGCTGGTGAAGCCCGTAACTGCGTAATCTTCTGATCCAAGCTGCTTGCTGCCGCCATTATTGTATATCACGGAAACCGATAAACCGCTCAGATCTTGCTTTTCGCCGACAAAATAAACGAGCTTCTGAGGCTTTACTATTTTAAGCTCCACCTCCTTGATCACTTCAACCTGAATGACCGCCGTGCAATCGGTGTCGCCGTATTTTACGGTAATATTCTGTACGCCGGTTTTCGAGGAGTCAAAGCCCGTACACCAATCGAGCTTTACGACATCGGAGCCGGTGTTGCCGTTATCGTACGTCAGCTTCAGGGTTGCACCGGACATGTCCAGCTTCTCGCCCACGAGATACTGAGTTTTTATCGGCATATCCTGCACTTCGATGCTTACGACCTTAGCCTGGCCGATTGGCACGTCGGGCGTCTGATCAGCCGCCGCGGAAAACGCAAATATCAGCATTGTCACGGCAAGCGCGAAAAAACAGGCAATATATTTGAATTTTTTTTGATACATAAGGACCTCTCGTCAAACGCCATGCGAAAAATGTCGCAAATAGCTATGATTAAATAAATTATAGCATATAATGACGATTTTTTCAAGGCGTTTGCGATAGGGTTCAAAACTTTTACATATTGTTAACGCTTGGGCTTGCTTTTGACGCATAAAGCGGCAATAAGGCCGAACACCAGCGCTGCGGCAGTACCGCCCGATGCAGCGGTCAGACTTCCCGTGAGCGCACCGAGCAAGCCGCGTTCATCCACGGCTTTTTTAACTCCCTCGGATATCAGATAACCGAAGCCCGTGAGCGGTACTGCGGCGCCCGCACCGGCAAAGTCGGCAATATACTTATAAACGCCGATGGCACCGAGGAACACACCGGCAACCACGTATCCCACGAGTATACGAGCCGGAGTAAGGCGGGTGCGGTCAATGAGTATCTGCGCTATCGCGCACAAAGCTCCGCCGACCAAAAATGCCCAAAGATACGGCAAATAATCGCTCATCGAGACTTCCCTCCCGTTTTCAGATGAATAAGATGCGCCACGGCAGGTATCGCAAGCCCCTGCTTGAGACTTGAGGGACTCATCATTGCGCCCGTACCGTATAACAGGATGTCGTTAAGCTCGCCTGACTTGAGCTTCGGAAGCAAATATGATGCAAGCACGGCGGCAGAGCATCCGCAGCCCGAGCCGCCGGAATGAACATCCTGGTTTTCAATATCGTATATCATTATTCCGCAATCGCCCAGCTTGCCCGAGGCGTCAATGCCCGAAACGGCAAGCAGATCGGAAAGTATCAGCAAGCCCTCTTTACCGAGGTCGCCGCTGATTATCATGTCGTAATCGTCCGGAGACGTTTGGCTTGCCTCAAAATAGTTGATCAGTGTGTCCGCTGCCGCAGGAGCCATGGCGGCTCCCATGTTTGCCGCATCTGTAATTCCTTTTTCAATAACTATACCGGGAAAAACGTCCTCCACCCCGGCAAGGACCGTGTCGGGATCGGCGTCCCTCTCGTGCGCTACCGCAAAAGCTCCGGCGGCTGTGACCGTCCATTGTGCCGTCGGTGTGCGCTGGCCGCCGTATTCAAGCGGATTTCTGTACTGCCTCTCCGCCGATGCGTTATGTGATGACGTCACCGCCATCGCCTTTCGTGCAACTCCGCGGCTGACGAAGATAGAGGCAAGCATCAAGCCCTCTGCCGCGGTTGAGCAGGCTCCGTAAAGACCGAAATACGGTATGTCGTATTCAAGTAGGCCGTATGCCGACGAGATGCATTGATTAAGCAGATCACCTGCAAAAAGCGCGTCGATACTCTCCGGCGAGATGCCGAGCTTGCTCACGGCGGCCGCAAGCGCGATCCTTTGCATCTCCCCCTCACTCTTTTCAAAAGTATCCTGACCGAAGCGGTCGGACGGATCGTGAAAATCGAAGTATTTTCCAAGAGGGCCTTCGTATTCCTTTTTGCCTGCTACGCTTGCCGCCGATATGATGACCGCGCCGCGCGTATCTATTATTTTTCTGTTGGTGTTCATTCGTTCCCCCGATAATTCTTTTCGCTTATTATCTCCCAAAGGACTTGATTTATTCGTCAATATATGGTAGAATTCAGCCAATTGTAAAACTGCGTTTTACAATTGAGAGCCGCGCGGCGGGGAACGCGC
>JBJDZD010000136.1:0-5306 GCA_051867815.1 Eubacteriales bacterium
CTCCCTGGGATAGACCGCGCCGGTGGGGTTGTTGGGGTTGATAATGACCATACCGCGCGTGCGCGACGTTATTTTGGAGCGGAGGTCATTAAGGTCGGGATACCATAGATTTTCCTCGTCACAACGGTAAAAGACGGGCTTACCGCCGGCAAGATATGCGGAATTGCTCCAAAGGGAATAGCTGGGCGCAGGCATGAGAAGCTCGTCGCCCTTGTTGAGGAAGGCGTTGAGCGCCATGGTGACAAGCTCGCTGACTCCGTTGCCGATATATATGTCGTCCGTCGAAATGCCGACGAGACCTTTTGAAAGATGATAATCACGGATCGCCTCGCGAGCCTCGGGCATGCCCTTGGGGTCGCAGTACGCAACGGCATTGTCAAGGCCCTCAAGCATGGCGGTGCGAATGCTTTCGGGGAGACCGAAGCCGAATGTGGCGGGGTTGCCCGTGTTAAGCCTGAGAACGTCGATGCCCTCTTTCATCATTTTTTGCGATTCAACGTAAAGCGGGCCTCGGATATCAGAATGAACATGATCCATCTTATGTGCGCGGTTGATCATATGGATTCTCCTTTTTTCGATAAATTAAATCAGCCGATTGTAAAAGTCAGCGGTATCAATTGTAAAACGCAGTTTTACAATTGGCTATCGATAGATAAAATAGTTAAACACTATTTTACCACATACGACGCATAATGTCAAGATTTTTTTCGCGTTTTACGGAAAAACAGACCGCCGGGCTTTTGCCCGGCGGTCAGCGCTGCGACTGATTAAGGCAACATCGAGCCGTCGATAAGGCGGCCGAGGTCTTTTTCATGCAGGAAGAACACGATGTATTTGGGATTCGTTTTTTCGATGACTGCGCCGTTGAAGGCGAGATCGTTTCTGTAAACGGCAGTACCGAAGGTATTGGAAAGATAGTCGATCATAATGATGCGATCCCATTCGTCTGCAAAGCAGAAAGCAACTCTGGGAGTATGGTCGAATTCGCTCTTGTACTCTATTTTCGGGAATGCCATATCGTATTCTTCGTACCGCAATAGAATCTGGTATTTTTGAACGAAGTCGGTCGAGAGGGAAACGGTGCGGTTCTTTATGACGTGTTCAAGCATTGCGGCACGCGCAAGCTCCTTGCCCACCGTGGTGTGACGGACGAGGTCGCCGTCCTTGATGGAAATGAGGGGGGCGTTTTCCGTTGCCCTCTTCGGAAGCATGTCGATAAGCGCAAGATATGCGTAATATGCGCCGCGGCTGTTAAGTGAATCCTCGGTATTGTTGTAAAGCTCACCGTTTTCCTTGGCGCCGATAAGGTGATCGGTCAGGTTGAGGAAATTCTTGATTCCATGGTCTTCAAGATACTTGCTGACAACATTAAGGCGCGTGTTTTCGCTTATATCGCCCAAAAAGTCGGGCATTTTGTCCGAATATACCGTTTGCGAGTTGGGAATGATGACAAAATAACAATTCGCGCCGTAGTCGGCATAAATATTGGTGATTTTTGCAACTGAGTTGCAGTAAGCGTACAGGTCGCTTTCTGTGGGTTTTGCCTGACCGAGATAGTCGGCTACATAATTGTAATCTCCTTCATCGTCATAGATCGGGAAGAGAAACTCGTCGTCGCCGAGAAGCACGTCATCCGTGTGCAACCTGCCGAAAAGGTAGTAGTCGATGAGGATTATATTCTGGCGGATGCTCTCCGAAAGGTAAAAGTTGTCGGCAAAGCCGGAAAAGACGATGCCGGGATGCTCGTTGCCGTCGAAATACGTGTCCGCAAGATCCCCCGTTCCCAGATATGCCGAAACGCCGACGTTGACGAGAAAGGAGAGCAGAATTCCGATAAAGAGAACGATTATGACCACGCCGAGCGCGCGCGCGGTCCTGCCGCCTACGAGAATGTTTTCAATATGCGAGTCCGAGCCGACGTTGAGTGCGCAAGTGTGAGCCGACCGCTTTTTGCTGTCCGGTGTGTCCATTTGGGGTCTCCTTTCGTCAGAACATTATACAGCCGATTGTAAAAGTCATTGGTTTTCAATAAAATACGTTTTTTCGGCGGCTTTGCCGACGAAAAAACACCACCCTGACGAGCAAAGCGAGTCCGCGCGCCGAGGGGAGCCGTGGCGGCTGATAAGCGCGCGATCCCCGCCGCGCGGTTATCAATTGTAAAACGCAGTTTTACAATTGGCTATCAGAATATTATATCGCGGAACGGCGCCGTTGCAAGGCTCGGGTATTGGGGAAGATAATAGTAGATGCAGAAAACGAAAATCGCAAGGATGAGCAACGACCACACCCAGCGCAGCTCGCCGTGCTTGATAAAGGGCGATTGATTCTTCCTTGAAATCACTCCGCAGAGCATGGGGAACTGAACGATGAATATCAGTATGAGAGTCAGGGGAAATTCAAGGTTTGCCAACGTCTGGCTTATGGTGAATGCTTGCAGTGGAACGGAAAGGGTCATGTTGCCGAAGATGATCTGCAGGCTGGAGAGATCGCGCGTTTTTACCAGCAACCAGAATATGGCGACGAATACAAAGGTCGCCAAACGCCATATCGGGCGCAAAAATTTCTTTTTTTCAAGCAGATCCTTAAGGTCGAAAAAGCCTTCGGCAAATGCAGGCACGAGCAGAACAGCTATTGCAGGCAGTACCTGTATTCCTATCTTGAACCAAAGCAGGGTGACAAACACGCATATCATTGATACCGTGCCGCGGACGAGCTTTTCGGATATGCCCTTGCGTTTTTGCAGCCCGAGCAGATCCTCGAGAGGGCGACCGATGTAGTCGTCCATCCAGAGCGACAGGCTCGCAAGGAAATTTCGCGCGTAGACACCCGGTGTGGTTGCAAGTATGCAGGAGCCGAAATCGGGAGCGAGCGGCAGACCGAGCATTGCCGAAAGACCGCGTCCCATGTCCGAATAACCGGAGAAGGAAAAGTAGACCGCAAGAAGCAGAAGCACGGCAAGCGTTATTCCGACGTCAATGCCGAGCGGCTGACCGTCAAATTGCAACAAATGGTCAACTATTGAGTCGTAATACTCGTCAAGTATTGCCGCAATGGCAACGCGCTTGATGAATCCTTTGGCGAAGAGAATTATGCCGGATCCGACTGAAGCGGCGGACATACGAATGTTTTCGGGCTTTATCAGCTCCTCAAAATCCTTGTACTTTATTATCGGGCCAGCCACCATAACGGGAAAGTACGTAATATAAGTGAGGACCTGACCGAAGCTTCGCGGCATTTTGGCATCGCCCCTGCGGACGTCGGCTATGCATGAGAACGACGCAAGCAGGTAGAAGGAGGCACCAATGGGAAGATAGCGGCGTGCCGCTTCCTCGTCCGCCCAAACGCCGAGATAGCGCAGAACCGCAAGAACGCCGATCAGAACAACGGAAACGAATACCATTACATACCGCTTGCGAACGCTGAACGCGGCAAAGGTCGCGCAATAGGTGAAAACGGCAACGAGTATCAAAAAGAGGATGGATGCCGGGCTTCCCAGGTTTGCCAAGGTATAAAAGGCAAGGCTGAAAAGACTTATCGCGTGCGGTCGCCACTTCGGCGGTGTAACTGTGTAAATGCCGAGCATAATGGGCAAAAACAACAGCAAGAATACTGGAGAGGCAAATAACACGGCGCTTTCATCCTTTCTGAACGTTATTTCATTATATATAATACCACATTCGACAGTTTTTTTCAAGTCCTAACTTTAAATAGGAAAATAAGTTTACCGAAAAGTGTACAAAATGTCAAAAATATATTGACATTTGAATCAAAATGTAGTAATATTATTATATAAATCAAAATAAGGAAGGAACGATACTAATGAAAAAGTCATTATCAATCGCGCTTATCTTAGCCATGCTCCTCACCCTCGTTTCCGTTACGGCTTCTGCCGCATGGGACGGCACGACTGTTTCCGCGTCGCTTGAAGGAGAGGGCACGCAGGACTCACCCTACCTCGTGCAAACGGCTGAGGATCTTGCATTCCTCGCAAAGTCCGTTAACGAAGGGAACACCTACGAAGGCAAATACATCGTTCAAACTGCCGATATCGATCTCGGCGGCAAGGAATGGACTCCCATCGGACATCAGAAGATTAACGGTGCGGAAACCGACGCCCCCTTCTCGGGTGTTTACAGCGGCCTCGGACATACCGTCAGCGGTCTTTCCATTAAGGCCGTTCCGACCAACCATACCGGTCTCTTCGGCTATATAATGTCCGGAGAAGTTGAGGCCGGAGTCGCAAATCTCACCGTTGAGGGCGAGATAGTGCTTGACGGCGTGAGCAGCTCAAACATGGGTATCGGCGGTCTTGCAGGTTCCGTCGGAAAGGACACCACGTCATTCAAGAAGAATGTCATTCTTACTAACTGTACCTCGAACGTTACCGTAACGCTGACCAACGGCGCAGGCGAACAGCGTGTCGGCGGTCTTGCAGGATTCATTTTCTACGGCAAGGTTGAGAACTGCGTTTCGAACGGAAACGTAACCGTTACCTCCTCGAAGGCAACGAGGACCGGTGGCTTCGTAGGACAGACCAACCGCACGCACTACCTTGACTGCGTCAACAATGGTAATGTAGTTTCGAACGTAACCGCCAATGTTGCTACGAGAGCGAGCGGATTTGCATCGGTCGTTACCAGAGGCGGCGTTGCAGGTGACGAGGCAACTGCCGTATATACGATATTTGAGAACTGCATCAATAACGGTACTGTCAGTGCTTCGGGATCGACCACCGCTCTTGTTTCGGGTATCGCGTCCGAATTCTACGTATCCAACACATGGCCGGGTAAGGACTGCAGAGTTAAGTTCATCAACTGCATCAACAACGGAAGCATAACCTCTACCACTACCAACAGCGGCGTGTATTCCCACGCCGGTGGTATTGCCGGATATACCGGTAACGGCTTAACGGAATATGAATTCCGCGGCTGCATCAACAATGCCGAGGTTAAGAGCGTCGGCGGTAAGGAAGACCGCTCCGGTGGTATCGTCGGAAGCGTTTATGCACCCAGCGCAACCTACACTTTCGACAACTGTCTCTCGTCCGGCAGCCTCAAATCCGTATGCTTCAGCCTTGCCAATAAGGGTACCGCACTCAGCACAAGCACCGAAAATGCCGATGCAGCTACCATCGCGGCGGCTTCGGATGCAATCAAGCTGCTCATGAAGGAATCCACTCTCACCATCGCCGGCTTCGACGTAACCAAGGGACAGCCGATCGATGATACGACAACAGCTGCCGAGCAGACGATGGAAGCTCCCCCCGAGCAGACGACGGAAGCTCCCGTTCAGACCACCGAACCGGC
>JBJDZD010000137.1:0-5293 GCA_051867815.1 Eubacteriales bacterium
GAATCCGCAACCTTTTGAAAAAGGTTGACCAAAACTTTCCGCATTTGGTTTGTGCGTCGTTCGGCATCTGGCGAAAACTTTTCATCAGTTTGGTTTGTGCGTGGGGTGGCAGTGTGCGGCATGCAAATGTCATCCCCAAACTTCATCGTTAAAAATAACTATTCAGAGGTAAAAAATGAAGCGTACTCCTTTAGCGGAGCTGATCCGCCCGACGTCCTTCGACGATATCGTCGGCCAGTCCCACCTTTTCGGCACGGGCGGTGTCATTCGCCGTCTTTGCAACTCGGGCAGGATCCCGAATATGATATTTTACGGCCCTCCCGGCACGGGAAAGACCACCTCTGCAGCCCTCGTTGCGAAATACGCGGACATGACCTTCGTTCGCTTGAACGCCACCACGGCTTCCCTTTCCGACGTCAAGGACGTCCTCGCCTCCACCGAAAACGTTTTCGGTTCGGAGGGTATCCTTTTGTACCTCGACGAGATCCAATACTTCAACCGTAAGCAACAGCAATCCCTGCTTGAATACATCGAGGACGGCCGCGTGACCCTGATCGCGTCAACCACCGAAAATCCTCATTTTTACCTCTACGGCGCGCTGATCTCGCGCTCGACGCTCTTTGAGTTCAAGCCCGTGCCGCCCTCGGAGGTCGTTCGCGCGCTCTCGCGCGGAATGGATTACCTAAACCGCGAGACTAACCGTAACCGCACCTTTGACGACGGCGTGGCAGAGAAGATCGCCGCCGCTTCGGGGGGCGACGTGCGCCGTGCGCTGACACTTTTTGAAAACGCCTACCTTTCGTCCGACGGCGACAAAATAACGCTTGAGGACGTAACGCCGTTCGAATCGAATATCGCGGATTATTCCGACGATATCCACTACGATCTGCTGTCGGCGCTTCAAAAGTCGATCAGGGGGTCGGACCCGGACGCCGCGGTCTTTTATCTGAATAAACTCCTTGCCGCAGGCGAGTTGCTTTCGGTTTGCAGACGGATGCAGGTAATTGCAAGCGAGGACGTCGGCCTTGCTTATCCGCTTGCGCCGGTAATTACGCGCGCTTGCTGTGAATCGGCGCGCGAGCTTGGCATGCCGGAAGCGAGGATTCCACTTTCGAATGCCGCCGTCATGCTTGCAACGGCACCGAAATCAAACTCCGCGTACCTTGCGGCGGCCGCCGCATGCGAGGATATCGCCGCCGGACGGGGCAAAGTGCCGCCCAAGCATATCCAATCGCCGCTTTTCGAGGGCTATGTCTACCCCCACGACTTTCCGAACCACTACACCGCACAGCAGTACCTGCCGGATGACCTTCGCGACCGCGTTTATTATAAATACGCGGAAAACAAGACCGAAACCGCCGCCGCGGCATACGCGGACACCATAAAGAGTCGCAAAAAAGGCTCGTAAATAAAAAACAGGGCGCAGTCCGAAGGACCGCACCCTGTTTTTCAATAAAATGATTTTTCGCTATTTCTATTTCTTGTTTATGGTTCCGTCGGTGCAGTGGATCGTATAGTTGCCGGTATCCAAATCCCATTTCGAATTTGCATCTATTTCAATCGCGTTCCACTGCGCTTTTGTCCCATTGAAATGAATGACCGACAGCTTCACGCATCCGTAAAATGCCTGTTCTTTGATGCACTTAACTTCAACAGGTATCTCAACCTCCGATAAGTTCACGCATTTCTGAAACATACGAACACCGATCTCTTTCACGCTGCTCGGGATGCTGACCTTTTCCAGAGCGGAACAACCGGAAAAAGCTTGATCCCCGATTTTTGCAACTTTGTCCGGAATCGTGATGCTCGTCAGACTGCTGCACTCCATAAACGCGATACTGCCGATGCTCGTCACGCTCTTCGGAATGTGAATCTCCGTTAACCCGGTACAGTTAGTGAATGCCTCGGATTCGATAGTGATCAAACCATCCGGCAGATTGATCTGCTTGAGGCTCTTGCAGCTCGTGAACGCACATTTCCCAATCTTTTTTCCGCCCGTAACGGTCACGGTTTCCAAGGATTCCGGAATTCCACCGTTCGAATAATTCCAAGGCTTTCCGCTTATAACAATGTTAGCGGCTCTCACACCGAAAATTGCCGCGAGGTTGACGCATTGCGGATCGAAGGTTCCTTGACCGAGGAACGGAAGAGTGATTTCTTTCAAGGATGTACAGCTTTGAAATACTCCCCATCCCATGCCTTTTACGGATTTGGGCACCGTGACCTCGGTAAGAGAAGAACAGCTATGAAATGCAAAGTCCCCGATATCACGGAGGCTGTCCGGAAAAGTCACCTGCTCCATGCTCTGACATCCCTGAAACGCATATGCTCCAATGGATGTTATCCCCTCGCACAAAACCAATGCTTTGATTCCCGATTGCTTCTGAAAAGCGTTATCGGCAATGGAGACGACCGGATAGGAATTGTAAAGACGCGGAATGACGACGAAAGATCCGGTCAGATGATTTACTCCCGTAACAGAGGCTACCCCGTTACTGACACTATAGGTAAAGTCGGAAGGATTAACGGAGATCAGCTTGCCGTAGATCTCGCCGTTTTCCTGAAATTGAGTCTCATCAGTCAGCGGAACTTGGCAGGAGCGATCCAGGAACCAGCCGTAGAAATACTGTTCCGATTGCGGATCGGTTGTGATATCGTTCGGCTTCGTCGGAGCGGATATCCGATACCCCTGTTCCTCGGAGGTCAAAAGCGTTTCCGTCAGCACCTCGTCGATGTATACCGCAACCTGAATTGCAGCCCCGCTATCGTTCGAAGTTGCTTCTGCCGACTCGATGTCTGTAGTCTCGGGGTCCTCTGTAACGTGGCCTTTCTCTTCACTGCACGAAAGAAGCCCCACTCCAATCATAAGGATCGCCATCAGCAGTCCCGTTGCTTTGAATAAAAAATTCTTCATATTTTTCTCCATTTTCAAAGGGAACCTCTGAAATTCAGTTCCCGATATCAGATTTTGCGATTCAGCATCTAAAAGATGAAATATGAGGGGTGAATCGCATTCCGAACTCAGATTTCATGTATGTATCGGGGGTTGGAAGCCCCAAAATTGCGGGCGTTTCCCGCAAAAGGGTACATTTATCCTCAGGTGATCTCCTTTCGGCACAAAACGGGGCAGCGCTCAAAGACTTGCAAAGCAAGGATTTCTGTGTTTATTATACCATATTTCGCAGTTTTTTTCAATAAAAATTCAGAAAGCTTTCGGGGTTCACCGTAATGAACGGCGAAGACCGTTTGCTTTGGCGTTCATGTTGCACGGTTGCGGACGAAGATGCCGTAATTTCGCCGTCAACCATTGAAATCTTCGTTGGTGCGGTCGCGGAAGGCGACGAATTTGACGGCGTCGCGTTTATCGGGCAGGGGGCTGAAAAGGTGAAGCTTTCCGCCGTAATAAACGTCGAAATGGTCGCCGACCGAGATCGGCAACGCGCCGGGGCAGTCCTTGCCGAGCAGAGAAACGTGCGTTTCCTCGCCGAAAACGGTGCCGTCGAAGGTGAAACCGTCGCGCGAGAGCGTCATCGTGCCGTGACCGACGCCGCGGCACATCTTGCCGTCGATCTTGGGGTCGCCGTCGGTTGCACTGACCTCACATTCACAGCAGAGCGGCGTGTCGAGATCGAGCGCGGCGGCGTTGTGCGCGTACCAATCGTAAACGGTCGCGATGCCGGACGGCGCACCGCCTATGGTGCCGTTCGCGTCAACCGTGCAGGTCAGTTCGCATTCCGTGCAGACGATTTTGTTATCCTTGCAGACGAGGGTGTGCTCGGAGCCGCATTGGGGACAGAGCCAGATGATGCCGTCAAGTCCCTCTGCGGCGTCGCGCACCTTGAAATTGACCTCGGGCAGGGAGCTCCAGGCGTTGTGACGGATCGCGTCGCCGATCTTGCGTTCGATCTCATCTAAGGTCATGCCCTTCAGCTCGGAACCGTCAAAGAGCTTGTGCGTGTGAATGTCGATCCTACCGATACGCGGCTTTTTTGCCCACTTCGGGAAGGTCTTGCCGGCTCCCTCGGCGGTGAGGGTGTAGACGGGCACGCCGAGATTGCGCACCAGCTCTGCCGTTCCGGGCGTTACGCCAAGGGAGACGCCGTGGCAGGTGAGGCGACCTTCGGGGAAGAGCAGGAGGGTGTTGCCCTCGCGGATGGCGCGTATCATGTTGAGTACGCTTCGCGTGTCGGGGCAGAACATTTTTTTCGGGATGGTGTGCATCAGGCGCAAAAACGGGCGCAGTAGCTTGTTTGCGTAAAAATGCTCGCTCAAAACGAAGGTCACGCGGCGCGGAAAGAGCGCCATGGCGCAGAGGACATGGTCGTAATTCGAGGTGTGTGTGGCAAGCACGATCGAACCGTGGGGCATGTCCTTCAGCTCGTCTTTGAAGATGCGCACGCGATAGCGCAGGCGATACCAAAGCGCGACGATAACGCAGGCGGGGTAGTAGAGCCAAGCGATCGGGCGGCCGACCTTTTGAGGTTTATTCTTTTTTTTGCTTTTTTTCATGTCAGATCTCCGAATCTATATATTTTTTAGCCAATTGTAAAACTGCGTTTTACAATTGAGAGCCGCGCGGCGGGGAACGCGCGCTTATCGCCGCCTGCCAAAATCTGTGATTTTGGCAGCTCCCCTCGGCGCGCGGACTCGCTTTGCTCGTCTGGGCGGTGTTTTTTCGTCGGCAAAGCCACCGAAAAAACGAATTATATTGAAAACCGCTGACTTTTACAATCGGCTATATATATTTTTGATAGTTTGGCTGACTGAGTTTTCGTTTGCCGAGCGGCGAGCCGACAAGTGTCCGAAAGCTTTCGCTCGACTTTTTCAAAAGGCTGCGGATGATCGTTGCGGCTTTCGCCGCAACGATAGGTACCCACCCCACCCGTCCCCTCCCGTAAACCGGGAGGGGATGCCGGTTTGCAGAGGAATTTTGTTTGAGCATTCTGTCTCTTTCCGATATCCGATAATTCTGCTCGCTTTAATAGGGACACCACCCCCTGCCCCCTCCTCGTAAACCGAGGAGGGGAAAAGAGCGTGCAAACTCCATTGCAAAGCTTTCCGGACATCGAAACAGATTGCTTTTCGTTATTTATAAATCATTTTGCGAAGCAAAATGTACCTTTTGTGCCGCGGAGACGAAGTTGTAAGCCACCTCGCCAACCTGCGCACAAGCTAAATGATTGAAAGTTTTCGCCCGCCTTTTTCAAAAGGCGGCGGATCCTCAAGGCAGCGCCTTGAGTCGCGCTCCGCAGAGCGCGAAACATTCTTAACGCCGTTTCTTTTTGCCAAGCTT
>JBJDZD010000138.1:0-5281 GCA_051867815.1 Eubacteriales bacterium
GAGCAAACGCCGCAGCCTACGCAGTCGAAGGACTCCTCTGCACATTTCTCAAATTCTCCGCGCTGAGCGTACGCTATGTACTGCATAACGTTGAGGCCCTGAGTGCATGCCTTGGTGCAGGCATTGCATCCGATGCAGCTGTAGATCTCGGGGTAAAGCTCCATCATGACCTGCTGGTTGGGGCGGAGGTCTTTGATCTCGTAGGTTCTCTTATCCGTGGGGAAGAAGGGGATGCTTGCAACGTACATACCTTCCTGAACCTGGGTCTGGCAGGCAAGGCAGGTCTTAAGCTCATTGTCGCCCTTAATTCTGTAGATCGTTGCGCAAGCACCGCAGAAGCCGTGGCGGCAACCGCAACCTCTCTTGAGGGTGTAGCCTGCATATTCCATTGCCGTCATGATCGTGAGGTCTGCGGGGACGCTGTATTTCTTGCCGAAGAAATACACATTAACCATATTTTCCATATTCGGTTTTATTCCTTTCATTAATTCAATATCAGTAGATTAATACTCGTTGGGCAGCTCGTCGATCTCATCGAAGCGGAATACCGGGCCGTCCTTGCAGACGTATTTTGAGCCGATATTGCATCTTCCGCACTTACCGACGCCGCACTTCATGCGAAGCTCAAGCGTGGAGTAGATCTGTGTTTTCGGAACGCCCATTTCGCCGAGCGCCGAAAGAACGAACTTGATCATGATGGGGGGGCCGCATATCAGGGAGATCGTATTGATTCCAAACTCGACCTGACCCTCCTTGCCCAGTTCTCCGACGTAGGTGGGAACGAAGCCGACGTGGCCATTCCAGCCCTCCTGCTCACGGTCGATGGTGAGGTGGACGTTTACACCCTCGGTGTTCATCCAGACCTCCCTTATCTCCTTGAGCTGAACGAGGTCGTCGGCGGAGCGGGAGCCGTAGATGATATCGACCTTGCCGTAGTCCGCTCTGTTGTCGATAACGTAGTTAATTACCGAGCGCAGGGGGGCAAGTCCGATACCGCCGGCAATGAACACGAGATCCTTGCCCTTGAGAACGGTATCAACCGGGAAATTGTTGCCGTACGGGCCGCGAACCGTTATCTGGTCGCCGACATTTAAGCTGTGGAGCTGCTCTGTGAGCATTCCGCATCTCTTGATACTGAATTCCTGATATTCCTTGTTCGTGGGAGAGGACGTAATGGAGAACATTCCTTCGCTTACGCCGGGGATGCAGAGCATTGCGCACTGGCCGGGCATGTGCTCGAAGAGCTTGCCGCCCTCGGGAGCATTAACGCGGAAGGTCTTAACATCGGGGGTCTCCTCACGGATGTCGGTGATAACACCGACCATGGGAATCAGAGTGTCGTGCTTGAAGCCGGGGAAGCAGGTACACTCGTGGTCGTGGTTGTGCTCGTGGTTGCTCATTTGTCACTCTCTCCCTTCTCGGCAAAAGCCTTGATTACCTTGACGATATTGAGGGAAGCGGGGCACTTGTCAACGCAGCGTCCGCATCCAACGCAGGAATACATACCGTCGTTATTTGCAGGGAAATAGACGAGCTTGTGCATGAATCTCTGTCTGAATCTCTGCATCTGGCTGTTACGGTTGTTACCGTGAGCCATCATGGTAAAATCGGAATACATGCAGGAATCCCAGCAGCGATAACGCTGAACGCCGTTTCCTGTGTTGTAGTCCTTAATATCATAGCACTGGCAGGTGGGGCACACGAACGTGCATGTTCCGCAAGCCAAACAGGGCTTATAAAGCTCCTCCCAAACGGGAGAATTGAACTTCTCGGTGAGAACGTCTCCGCCCCAACCCTCAAGAGAGAGGTCGGAATAGGGGAGCTTCTCAACTATTGCGCGGACTGCGCTCTTCTCTGCCTCGACCTTTGCCTCGTCGGCTTCGGTGAGGAGGGACTTAACTGCCTCGGTCAGCTTCTCGCCCTTTTCGGTGAGAGCCTTCCAATAAAGCTCGCCCTCGATGAGCCAAGTTGCAACGTCCGCCGCAGGTTCGGTGCAATCAACGCCGAAGACCTTGCAGAAGCAGCTCTCCTCCGGCTCGTGGCAGGCAAGGGCAACGATAGTGCCGTGCGCGCGGCGAGCCGCATAGAAGCTGTCAACGGGGTCGGAGAGGAACACGCGATCAAGAACCTCGAGGCCCTTGATGTCACACGCCTTCATGCCGAAAACGACGAAAGGCTCATCCGTAAGCTTCTCGGGGGTGATCTTTATCTGCTTGCCTTCATTTCGGCAGGTGTAAAGCGTTTCGCTCTGGGGGAAGAAAACGTCCTTGGGGGACTTGACGGTCTTAAGGGTGTCAATATCCCAATTTGCGCCTTCCTCGTAAGCGGCAAAGTTGGTTTGACCGGCAACCGATACGGGCAGGTAAAGCTCGCCGGATTCTTTAATGAGGGCGAATAAGGACGCCAGATTTTCTTTTGCTATCTTGTACATCTGTTTACTCCCCTTTCGATCTCTTATTGACGATCGACGGCTCGGCGTCGTTCATATCGAAGTTTACGAGGGGCGCGCGGCTTCCCGCCTCGGCACCTGCAACGTACTCGCCGTAGATCTCGTTGATATCCTTGATAAACTTGCGGTTGAAAAGGTGGAGCGGAATGCCCTGGGGGCATACTCTGCTGCACTCGCCGCAGTCGGTACATCTGCCGGCAACGTGGAAGGCGCGGATGATGTGGAACATCTTTTCCTCGAAGGAATCAACGTTTGCCTTCTGTGCGGAATCGAACTTGGTGCTGTCAAATACGCACTTGCGGCAGCTGCAAGCAGGGCAGACGTTTCTGCAGGCATTGCAACGGATGCACTTGCTCAGCTCCGCCTTGAAGAAGGCGAATTTCTCAGCCGGACTCATTGCCTCGATGCGCTCGACCTCTGCAAAGCGTTCGGCGTCGACGGTGTCCTTCGATTCGCCGATAAGCTCGTCGTAAACCATATGCTCCTTGCCCTTGCAAACATGGCAACGCTCAAGCATGCCGTCCTTGTAAGCGCAAGTCCTTTCGCCGTAAACGGTATCGAGCTTAAGCTCCTCGCAGGGGTCGCTCATCTCGGCACCGGAAACGGCAAGGATTCCCTTGATACCGGTCTTTTTGATCTTTTCGATGTCCAGCTTGCCCTTACAGCCCACGCCGATGATGTATGCCTTATCTCTGTCAACTCTGTGCTCAGTAAGGAGCTGGTTGAAGGAGTATGTATCGCAGGGCTTGAGGAAAACGAGGGTCTTGCCCTCAAGCTTGGAGGCCTCGATCATGTACTTGGAGAGGTTTGCGCCGCAGAAGCCGTTGTAAACGAATTTTTCAAGGCTTTCCGCAGTCTCGAAATATGCAGGCTCGGGGTTGTATGGCATATCACCGAGCTTCCAGCCGAGCACTCTTGCGACGGTACCGTCCGCAAGCAGCTCTTTTGCGCGTGTGATCAGTTCTTGCATCTCAGATCCCCCAATCTGACGTTCTCGCCCAGACCCTTGATCTTGGCAACGAAGTCGTTCATTGTATCCGAGAATTTAACGCCCTCGGCGGCGGATACCCACTCAACACGGGTCCTTCCCTTCTCAACGCCGATGTAATCGAGCATGGAGAACAGAAGAGTCATTCTTCTTCTTGCGTAGTAGTTACCCGTACTGTAATGGCAGTCGCCGGGGTGACAGCCGCAGATGATAACGCCGTCCGCGCCCTTCTCAAAGGCGCGAAGGATGAACATGGGGTTAACGCGGCAGGAGCAGGGCACGCGGATTATCTTAACGTCCGCAGGGTAAGCAAGTCTGCTGCTTCCCGCGAGGTCCGCGCCGGCATAGCTGCACCAGTTACAGCAGAATGCAACTATCTTCGGTCTGAATTCTTCATTTTTTATCGACATATTGCGTCTACCTCCGACAAGATCTGTCTGTTAGAGAAGCCCTGAAGGTCCATAGCTCCGGAAGGACATGCAACGGTACAAGCACCGCAGCCCTGGCAGAGCGCGCTGTTAACGACGGCTATGCGACGGGTCTCACGGATACCGTGGTCGTTGACAAGAGTGTCCTCGTAAGAGATGGCACCGTAGGGACAAACGTTTGCACAGCTTGAGCAGCCGTTGCAGAGCAGCTGATCCGCCTTTGCGGTGCAGGGGTTGGTGGTCAGCTTATCCTTTGCAAGCAGTCCGATTGCCTTGACTGCCGCGGCACCTGCCTGAGCAACGGTCTCGGGAATGTCCTTCGGTCCCTGGCAAACGCCGGAGAGGAAGATTCCGGCTGTGGGAGACTCGACGGGACGGAGCTTGGCATGAGCTTCGGTAAGGAAGTTGTTGGTATCGATGCTTGCGGTAAGCATGGTGGCGATCTTTCTTACGTCCTTATTAGGCTCGATAGCGGTGGCAAGCACGACCATATCCGCTTCCTTGAGTATCTGCTTGTTGTCAAGCAGATCGGAGCCTTGAACGAGTAGCTTACCGTTCGGCTGAGGAATTACCTTACCGACCTGACCCTTGATATAGTTCACACCGTACTGCTCGACCGCGCGGCGGTAGAACTCGTCAAAGTTCTTGCCGGGGGTACGAACGTCGATGTAGAATACGGTTACGTTTACGTCCGGATACTTATCGCGGATGAGCATTGCATGCTTTGCGGTATACATGCAGCAGATCTTGGAGCAGTAGGGCTTACCCCTCTCATCCGAGCAACGGCTTCCGACGCACTGGATGAATACGATCTCCTTGGGTGCCTTACCGTCGGAGAGGCGCTCGAGATGTCCGTGTGTGGGTCCTGCGGCGTTCATGACTCTCTCAAGCTCGAGGGAGGTGATGACGTCCTTGCTCTGATTGTATGCGTATTCGTCGTACTTATCGAGGCTGATGGTATCAAAGCCCGTTGCAACGACGATGGCACCGTACTTCTCCGTGATTATCTCGTCCTTCTGAGTGTAGTCGACGGCACCTGCCGCACAGATCTTCTGGCACAGTCCGCACTTGCCGGTCTTGAACTTCAGGCACGCCTCCGTGTCGATTACGGGAACGTTCGGGATCGCCTGAGCGAAAGGAGTGTAGATCGCGGTTCTGGTATTGAGCGCACGGTTGAACTCGCTCGGCGACTTTCTGGAGGGGCACTTTTCCTGGCATGCGCCGCAACCGGTGCATTTGTCCGCATCAACGTATCTTGCCTTCTTGCGGATATCGACCGTGAAGTCACCGACGAAGCCGCTGACCTTTTCGACCTCGCTGTATGTATAAATGGTAATGTTTTCGTGAGCCGCCGCCTCAACCATCTTGGGCGTGAGGATGCATGCAGAGCAGTCGAGGGTGGGGAAGGTCTTGTCG
>JBJDZD010000139.1:0-26015 GCA_051867815.1 Eubacteriales bacterium
CTTGGCAATACGCGGCTGTTCAGCCCACTTCTTGCCGGAATTTGCATGGTTGGTGTCCACAACGACGCCCGGGTTGGCAAGCCCCGACTTTGCGTAAAGCTCGCAGAGGTCGCGAAGATCCTCATAGTGGTAGTTCGGGTAGGACTTGCCGGAGCCGTCGACGTATCCGCGCATGATGGCGTGCGCAAGGGGATTGCCGTGGCTTTGAACCTCCCAGCCGCGGTAGATGAAGGTGTGGCTGTGCTGTGCGGCGGTGATGGCGTTCATCATGATGGAAAGGTCACCGCTCGTAGGGTTTTTCATGCCGACGGGAACGTCGATTCCGCTTGCGGTGAGGCGGTGCTGTTGGTTTTCGACGGAACGCGCACCGACTGCAGTATAGGAAAGCAGGTCGGAAAGATAGCGGTAATTGTCGGGGTAGAGCATTTCGTCCGCGCAGGACATTCCGTAGTCGCGCAGAGCCTTGCTGTGAAGCTCACGGATGGCAATGATACCCTTGAGCATGTCAACGTCCTCGGTGGGGTTGGGCTGATGAAGCATGCCCTTGTAGCCGTCGCCCGTGGTACGGGGCTTGTTGGTGTAGATACGGGGGATGATGAAGATCTTCTCCTTGACCTTCTCCTGAATGAGCGCGAGCTTCTCGATATACTCAAGTACCGGCTCGGGGCGGTCGGCGGAGCAAGGGCCGATGATGAGCGCGAGCTTATCGCTCTCGCCCTTGAAGATCTTGGCGATCTCTACGTCGCGCGCCTCTTTGAGAGCTTGCATCTCTTCCGTAATGGGGAACTGTGCCTTGATGTCCATGGGTATGGGCAGCTTGTGTTTGAACGTCATGTTTAACATTTTGCTCATGTTTATATATCTCCTTGGTTATTTATCAAATTAGCCAATTGTAAAACTGCGTTTTACAATTGAGACCCGAGCGGCGGGGAACGCGCGCTTATCAGCCGCTACGGCTCCCCTCGGCGCGCGGACTCGCTTTGCTCGTCTATGCGGTGTTTTTTCGTCGGCAAAGCCACCGAAAAAACGAATTATTATTAAATGTGCTGACTTTTACAATCGGCTTTATTTATCAAATAATTTACGGCGTTCGGTGGAAGTTCTCATCATCGAGCGCATGGTCGTCGTATCTCCCTCCTTGAGGGCGCGGCGCAGCTTCTCAAAGGTTTCCGAGAAGATGTCCATCTGCTCTAAAAGCTCGTCGCGATTGCACATGAAAAGCTCGTTCCACATGGCGTCGTCGATCTTGGCGATGCGCGTAAGGTCGCGGAACGAATCTCCCGTGTAGGCAACGAGATCGGGCGAGTCGTTGCAGCACATAAGCGTGACCGCAATGGCATGTGTAAGCTGGGAGAGAAAGGCGATCATCCGGTCATGCTCCTCGACGCCGATGCGTGAGATCCTTGCAAAGCCCAGCTTGCGGCCGAGGTCCTCGCAAAGCTCTATGGCTTCCTCCGTGTTCGATTCGGTGGGAACGACGAGGTAATTTGCTTTTTTGAAGATCTCGTCGGTGGCGTTCTGCACGCCGAGACACTCCCTGCCTGCCATGGGGTGTGCCGAGATGAACTCCGCGCCCTCCGGCATCAGCTGTTGAACACGATAAACGGTAAAGCCCTTGACGCCGGTGACGTCCGTGACTACGGTGCCGGGTTTTATGAGGTCGTGGTTGTCCTGCATCCATTCGATCAGGATCTTTGGGTAGACGGAAAAGACAATGAGGTCGGCTTTCCCTATCATTTCCGGGTCGACACCGGTCTTGCCTTCGGCGATAAGCCCGTGCTCAAGCGCGTAGTCGATGCTCGACTGCGAGCGCGTGAGCGCACTCACGCGGTAGCCCTTTTTGGTCAACGCCATGGCGTATGAGCCGCCCAAGAGGCCGAGACCGACTATTAAAATGTTCATATCCTTAGTCAATTTCATTTTATTATCTCGATTTCCGCGCCGAGACGGGAAAGCTCCTCCCAAAAGCCCGGCATGCTTTTTGCGACCGCATGCGCGTCCTCGATTACTCCGCCGAACTTCGTGCAGAGGAGCGAAAGTGCCATTGCTATGCGGTGATCGTTGTGTGAATTAAGATTTTCTTTCGGTGTGTAAAGCTCGCGCGGGAGAACTTTGACCGTTCCTCCGCAGAGGCCGTCGGTGATTTCAAGTACGGCTCCGAACTTGCCAAGCTCCTCCTGCATAGCCGCGATGCGGTCGCTCTCCTTGATGCGCAAACGGTCGGTGTGCGTAAACGTCGCACCGCCGCAAAGCGAGGCAAAGGCAAATAGGACGGGGGCGAGGTCGGGGCAGTCGGACAGGTCAATGGGAACGTTTGAATGAGATCTAATGGCATCAAAATGCGACTTAAACGCCATATCTCCCTGCAAACTGTCGGGGTCGAGGCCGTCAACCCTGACATGCTCGAAGGCGGCAAAGAACGCCGCGTTTGATGCGTCGCCTTCGATTTTTACGTTGCACGGGCGGTATTTCTGACCTCCCGATACGCTAAGGATGTTGCCGTCAAGTAACGCACGAACTCCGAACTTTTCAAGCGTTTGGAGCGTCAGCGCAACGTAGGAGGCACTCTCAAAGCTGCCCTCAAGCACGATTCG
This sequence comes from Eubacteriales bacterium, assembly GCA_051867815.1. GTDB lineage: Bacteria > Bacillota > Clostridia > Oscillospirales > CAG-272 > CAG-390. The sequence continues at coordinate 2,595 of JBJDZD010000139.1, forward strand.
GCTGTCACCCTCGCACAGGGGCAGGGCAAAGAGCAGGCCGGTGATGAATTGGCTGCTGATATTCGCGGCAACGCGGTAGTCCCCACAGCCCATCGGCTCGCCGGCAGAGAGGGTAAGAGTGCCGTTTTCAACTCCGCGGTATCTGGAAAACAACCTCTCGTAAATGCCGAGGGGACGGGACAGCAGCTTCTCACTCCCCGTGAGCTTGAATTCGTCCGCGCAGAGCAGGCAGATCGGTATCATAAACCTCAGCGTACTGCCGGATTCGCGGCAATCAAGCGTACCGAGCGACCTCGGTTTGCCGTCGAAGCCGCGCACAATGAGCGTCGAGGCGTCGGGCTTTTCAAACTCAGCGCCGAGGGATGTGAGCGCATCGACCGTTGCGAGAATATCCTCGGAAAAGGCGAGATTGGTTATCACGCTTTTGCCCTCTGCCAGTGCGGCGCTGATGAGGGCGCGGTGTGATATGCTCTTCGAGGGCGGTGCCGTCACAGTGCCGTGCGGCTCGGACGGTGATATTCTGACGTTGAATCTTTTCATTTTATCAATAGGTCGATGGCTTCAAGATAGCCGTCGGTTCCGTGCCCCGAAACGGTGGCAACGCAAGCCGCGCGCAGGTAGCTTACCTGCCTGAAATCCTCGCGCTTGGAAACGTCGGAGATGTGAACCTCGACGGTGGGGATGCCGACCGCCTTGAGGGCATCGAGCAGAGCAACCGAGGTGTGCGTGTAGGCCGCAGGATTGATGACGATACCGTCCACCCTTCCGTATGCGCCCTGGATGGCATCAACAAGCGCGCCCTCGTGGTTGCTCTGGAAAAATTCGACCTCAACGTCGCGCATCGCGGCGTGTTTTTTGATTTTTTCCACAAGCGAATCGTAGGTCTCGCGGCCGTAAATATCCGGCTCGCGTATGCCCAGCATGTTGATGTTCGGGCCGTTAATAACTAAAATCTTCATTTTAATCTCCATGCCGCCACAGGCGGCACAAATAAATTTAATAAAAATTGCTCGTATTTGCAAAGCAAATCAAAATGGGTTGGGGACCATTTTGAGAGCAATTTTGGCGTGAAACGGATGCACTTCGATTTTTGACGTGCTTTATTTTTCACGCGATCAACTCCGAAAATTGATTGAGAACTTCCTCTGCCGCAACCGTCGGGGGATTATCGTGCGACGAGTCAACGATGCAATCCGCGCTGTTTTCGTAGAGCGGATGGCGTACCTCGTAAAGCGCACGGAGCAGGGGAACGGTTGCCGAAAGCGGCCTGTCCTGCGTGGGTACGAGGTCGGCAAAGCAACAATGCAGATAAATGAGGCGTCCGTTTTGGCGGAGCAGGGAAATGTTTTCCTCCCTCGTAACGACACCGCCGCCCGTTGCAATGACCACGCCGCTGCTTTTTGATACCTTGCGAACCGCTTCGGTCTCAATATCGCGAAAGGCCTTCTCGCCGTCGTTTTTTATTATCTTTGAGGGCGCACATCCGGTCATTTCGGTGATGACGGCATCCGTATCAACAAGCGTCCTGCCCGTTTTTTCGGCAATGATATTGCCCACGGTGGTTTTTCCGCATCCGGGCATGCCGATGAGAACGATGTTTTCCTTTGATGTATAAATATCCTTGATAACGCGCTCTACCTTTTCATCGTCAAGCTTTTCGCCGAGGAATATTTCCGCCGCGCGCGCAGCTTGGAGGATGAGCATGGTCAGCCCACCGATCGCAGGAATACCGTTATCCTCGGCTTCAATGACGAGGCGCGTGCGCAGGGGGTTGTAAACGACGTCGATGACGCCCGAAAGCCCGTCGAAATGCTCAAGCTCGAGGGGCTTGCCCTCCGCGTTCGGAAACATACCGAGGGGCGTAGTGTTGATGATTATATCCGCGTCCGAGTGCAGCTTGAGCGCTTCCTCGTAGGTTACGGTGTTTGCGCTTGGGGTACGGGAAACCGTGACCGTCCTCTGCGCTCCGAGGTCGGCGGCGACGGCGCGTGCGGTTTTTGAGGTTCCGCCCGTGCCGAGGATGAGGACCTTTTTGCCGTCAAGCTCGATTCCGGCGCGAACTATCATCTCGCGCATTCCGTAAAAGTCGGTATTGTCTCCGACGAGCTTGCCGTCAACGTTCTTTATTGTGTTTACGGCGCCTATCTTGCGCGCCGCGAGTGAAATTTCGTCGAGGAACGGAATGACCTTTTCCTTGTATGGAATGGTAACGTTGATTCCGCAAAAATCGCGATTCCCGAGAAAGTCGGCAAGCTCCTCCGGCGCAAGCTCGCAAAGCTCGTATTCGTAATCCGTCAGCGCCTCGTGTATTTCCTTTGAAAAGCTGTGCGAGAGCTTTTCGCCTATAAGTCCGTATTTCATTTCAGCGCATCCGTTCCGTACCGCACCGCGAGCATATCGGCAACCACAAGGGCGGCAACGCTGTCAAGCACTATCCTTGCGCGCGGCACGACGCAGGGGTCGTGCCTGCCCTTGACCGAAAGCTCGGTTTCGGTCATCGTTGAAAGATCGACCGTTTTTTGTACTTTTGATATCGAAGGAGTCGGTTTTATGGCGGTCGTGAACACCACCGGCATGCCGTTGGTGATGCCGCCGCAGATACCGCCCGAATTGTTGGTGGAGGTAGCGAATTTACCGTCGCGGATGACTATCGGGTCGTTTGCCTCGCTGCCTCGCAGCCCGGAGATCTCCGGATTGCCGAACGCGACGGATTTGACCGCCGGAATACCGAAAACTGCTCCGGCTATCTGCGATTCGACGCCACCGAACCAAGGCTCGCCAAGCCCTGTTGGCAGACCCTCGATGACGGTCCTCAGGGTACCGCCGACGCTGTCGCCGTCTGCAGCCGCCGCTTCTATCTCGGCTTTCATTTTTTCAACGTCGCAATGGTCTGTAAGACCGTAATCGCTCCCGGCAATATCAATCAGAGCGCCGCTTTCGTTGAATTTGCACTTGCCGATACTTGCAATGCTCGTGGCAATGTAAATGCCTTTTTCGCGCAGGGAGGGGATGACTATCGCACCTGCGGCAACGAGAGCCGCCGTCAGCCTTGCCGAAAAGTGGCCGCCTCCGCGCCAATCCTCAAAGCCGTGATACTTTTCGTGCGCGGTAAGGTCGGCATGTGAGGGACGGGGCAGATTCGGAGTGTAATCCCGGCTCCTCGTGTCCGTGTTGGGGATGAAGATGCAGAGGGGCGCGCCCGTCGTAAAGCCACCGAAAACGCCGCTTTGAATGACGAAGTTGTCCGGCTCGCGTCGAGCGGTCGAGATCTTGCCCGAAGGGCGGCGCAGAGTTAGCTGATGCGCGATAAAATCCTCATCCACGCGCATTCCGGGCGTAAGACCGTCAATGAGAACGCCTACGCCTGCACCGTGGCTTTCACCGAAAAGGCTGATATTTATTGCATTTCCGAAAGAATTTTTCATTTTCATAACCTCTTTATGAGTTCCTCGGGGGTCATTTTGACGAATTCAAAATCACCGATATCGCGAAGCAGAACCGTGCTTATCTTGCCGCCGGACGCGCCCTTCTTGTCGTGCGTGAGCGCTTCAAGGACGGCTCCTTTGTCCGTGATGAACTCGTTTGCTTCCGTAGGCAGACCGATTGAGCGGAGCGCCGCCGAAAGGCGTGCCCGGAGTGCCCCGCCCTCGCACATAGGGGGGATGCCGAGCGCAACGCACTCGCCGTGGAGGAGCGAAAGACCGGAGGATGTTTCTATTGCGTGACCGAGAGTGTGACCGAAATTGAGCACCTTGCGCAGTCCGCCCTCGCGCTCGTCCTCTTCAACGACATTGCGCTTTGCCGTGACGGCTTTGATGATAATTTTTTCTATGTCGAGTTCGCCGTTTTCAAACATGGCAAAAAGCTCCGGGTCGCTCGTGGCTCCTATTTTGAGAGCCTCGCAAAGACCGTTCTTTACGTGTCGATCGGGCAGGGTGGAGAGCAGGTCGGGGTCAATGAAAACGGCTTTGGGTTGCCAAAAGGCACCTATCATGTTCTTATAGCCGTCGAGGTCGACCGCGGTCTTGCCGCCCACCGACGAATCGACCTGCGCAAGCAGGGTGGTGGGAACGTTGTAAAAGTCGATCCCGCGCATGAAGGTTGCCGCCGCAAAGCCGGATAGGTCGCCCACAACGCCGCCGCCCAGCGCGACGACCGCATCAGAGCGCGTAAAGGAAGCGCCGAGAAGCGTGCGCAGAACGCCGCAGAGGGTGTCGAAATTTTTGTTTTCCTCACCCTGCGGAATGACGTGGAGCATTGCGCCGTCGCCGAGCGTGCTGATCAGCTTTTCGGCATATTTCTTCGGTACGCCGCTGTCCGTGACCACTAAGATCTTTCTGTTTTCTTTAACTATTGCGTCCGCCGCCAAAGCCAAAGCTCCGCGGCTGACCTCTATATCGTAGCTCGATGCGCCGAGCCTTACGGGAATTTTCATTCTTTCATCCTCATATAATTATATCCCTGTCAAATGACGCAATGATCTTTATCTTACCGCAGACCTCCTCAAGATCTTCGATCATTCGTCTGCCCGATTTATCGGCGATGGTGCCCTCACCCTCGGCGTAGAAGTAGTATTCCCAATTGGTTTCCTTGGTGGGGCGGCTCTTGAGTGCGCGGAGGTTAAATCCGTTCTTTCCTATGGCTTCGACTGCCTTCATCAGGCTGCCGGCCTCGTTTTTAACGGTAAAGAACATGATGAATCGGTTGTTTGACGGCGTGGGAACGGTCGGCTCACGGGTGAAAACGGCAAAGCGCGTGATATTTTGCGTGCCTTCGTTTATCTTGCGTTCAAGTACTCGCAAGCCGTAAAGCTCTGCGGTCTCGCAGCTTGCAATAACGGCAACCGTAACGTCACCTGCCTCGGCAGTTTCCTTTGCCGCCACCGCGGTGTTTACCGCAGTCCTCGTTTTCCAATCCTTGCCCGAGAGGTACGCGGAGCATTGACCGAGCGCCTGCTCGTGGCTGATTACGGTCTTGATATCCTTTATTTCCGCTCCGGGCAGACCGAGCAGACAATGCTCAACGCCAAGCTCGTAAACGCCGCTGATGTATAGGGTGCCCGAGTAAGCCATATCCATAACCTGAGTGACGTCGCCGTTTACGCTGTTTTCAATGGGAAGAACGGCGCAGTCGCAGTCGGAATTGAGAACGGATGCGTATGCCGATGCGAAATTACCGTGCGGTACGCATACGGCATCGGGGAAGATGCGCGATGCGGCAATATGTGCGAACGCGCCGGGAACGCCGCTGTAAGCAATGCGTATGCCCTCCATAAGGCGATGCTGGAACTTGCGCGAGATAGCCATGCTTTCGTTTAAGAAGCTGATGTAGTAGCCGCGAAGCTCGTCGTCCTCGATGAGCGCGGAATTGCGCTCGATGACCTGCTTTTCGCGCTCCGGGTCAAGTACCTGAAGCCCGTTTCTTATCTTATATTCGGCAACCTTGCGGACGGCGTTCATGCGTTCCTCAAAAAGACGCGCCATCTCGCGGTCAACTCGGTTTATCGTTTCCCTCGCTTTGTCAAGTTCGTTCATTTTTACCTCTAAAAAATACAGCCCCAACGGTCGCAATGGCGATATCGTTGAGGGCTTGTGTTGATTAAATTCAATGGCAAAAAGCCATATCAAGCAACAGAGCCCGTATGGCAATAATAAAATCGTGCGTTGAGAATTAACATGACCACCGTGACTCCTTTGCTTTATAATACAAAATTATACACCCGTTCACACGGATTTGTCAAGCAATATGCGTAAAAGTCACAAAATATAAATAATTTGTTAAAATATTATATGATTTTACCGATGTATTTTTACCAAATACAAGCAATTTCGAGCTAAATCTAAATTTTTTGTTAAATAGCTTGACGATATTTATTCTTTGTGTTATACTAAATACGAAATGCAAAACTTTTAACCAATCCCAAGGCACTTGTGCCTATATACGCCTATATAAAGGAGGTTCTCATGAAAAAAACGATTAAAATCATGGCATTCCTGCTTGTGCTTGCAATGCTCATCCCCTGCGTGCTTGCCTGCCGCTCCGACGAACCGCCCGTAACGGGAGGCGGTACTTCGTCTCCGAATAATACCTCGGACGACGGCTCGGAGCCGCTCACGCCCCCCGAGCTTTCACCAATTGTGACAGCTCCCGAGGAAGGGGATAAGATATACAATATAATCTTCGCTCTTGCAACAGTTCCGCCCGTGCTTGCCGCCCTTGATTGCATCGCAAGCGGCTATCCCACGTACGCCATAATCGAACGCGGCAAGACCTACAACGGCATTGATAAGATTGAAAATTTCCATAATGCCGGCTTTGACACCTCAAATAACCTCTCCACGGGCTTTACCGCCAAGGAATTCACCGACATGGCGGCAAAGGTCAAGGAGCTTCGCGAAGCCGATGAAAACAGCTTCTTCTATTTCTACGCTCAGGACGGAACGGCACTTCGCTGTGCCGCCATTGCCGCAAATGCCGGTATTCCCGCGGAGGACTTCCATATTTATATGTGCGAGGACGGCACGGGCGCGTACGTTCAGCTCAAGGAAAAATATATCGACGGTAAAACGGCAAACTTGAAAAAGGATGAGCCTTACGATGAGTTTATACGCGTCCTCGACACGGTCGGCAGCGATTTTTCCGCGATAATGTCCAAGCGCGACAATAAAAATTCCGATGAAGCTCTGAAATACAACATCCAAAAGGCATTTGCGCTGAGCGTTCTTCCGAACTTCACCTATTGGCTTCAGGACAGGAGCAACGTTGAGAGCATCCTTTCCGTTGCCGCCGAGAGCAAGCTCCCCGGCATCTTCGGGATTACCGGCTTTGAGAATAAAACGGACTATATTGCAAGCCTCAGATACCAAACGATTTCTCAGGCGATCTCCGAGCTTACCGACGAGCAGAGATCCGATTATCTCACCCTCATGTACGGTGATTACTACGAGGCGACTTACGAGGCGTTGACCAGAACGGAACGTGCCGGCCGGTCAGCTCCCTCGAAAAAGCTCGTTTATATCGGAACACGCCACGGTCTCTATCCCAAATTTGCGTCAGATGCGAAATACGGCATAGGCGGTCTTGCAAAGACCGACACAGTCCCCGAAAGCTATTCGGCTCTGCCCGAAAAGTACAAGAACGCTCTGCTCTTTAAGACGGAAGCGGACTACAACGCGTTCCTTGCCGTCCTGAATAACGCTTCTGTTTACCCGGCTGACGCTCCGAATGACGTTATCGCGGAGATCAAAGCGGCTTGCTTCAATCTTTATATCGACTATATTTTCAGTCTGAAATTCACGTATCTGCTCTACGGCTCGGAGTACGACATCATTATGAAGGGTCATCCGCGCGAGGTCATAGGAGCTTACGGTGAATGGGGCAAGAGATATAATGTGGTTCGCAAGACGGGCGAGGGCGACAATCAAACGGAAGTCAAGTATTGCTACGACCGACTTATCGACACGGCACTGCTTTCGTTCCATGCGAACGATTCCGTCGGCAAGCTGATAGGCATGGTCCCATACGGCACCGCGGCGGAGAATCTTGCATACCTTGGCGCGGATATCGCAATTTGCGGGCTTCCGTCCTCAACCTACAGCGGCTACGATCTTGACGTTGACGTCCTCTTTATTGCCGCTGAGACCGACGAGGCCATTGACGGCGATTTCTCGCAGGTCAAGGACAGATACAATGCCGGAAACCTCACGTATTCAAGGGACGGTGAGGAAGTTTCCGCGACCTATTATAACATCGGCAACACTTATAAGTACGCCGCACAGCTGCTTAAGAGCGCAGGCGACACGAGTGCCGCGGCGACATACGAGACACTCTATAAGAGTTGGCTTTCCGCAAACCGCTCGGGCGCTTCAGATATCGACGCGCAGGGCTTCGCAAAATAAAATATTCAACCACGGGCGGCTCGCTGAGCCGCCCGTTTCACACTCTGTAAACGAGCAATTTTTGAAAACGGCAATGTCGCCCGACTGCTTCAAAGGGAATATTAAGAAAAAATATTAATATTGTGTGAAAAGTGTTGATTTTTGTCTGCAAATATATTATAATATATGATGACTTTATGCGGACTGGCGCACGAAGTACCCAGAATTCACGAGGATTTGATATGTTTGATCTGCAAAAAGCAAGTATTCATAAGCGCGTAGCCGCTTATATACTTGATCTTATATTGCTCCTGATAATCGTTACGGGCGTTGCGTTTGCTTTGTCGTCGGCTCTGAACTACGACAGCTATGCCGCAAAGCTCGAAAGCATATACGATGAATACGAAAGCCGGTACGGCATTGATCTTGATATTCCGCAAGAGGATTTCATGAAGCTTTCGAAGGAGGAGCAGGCGGTTTATGAGGAGGTCGGAAGACTTCTCAGTGAGAATGAGGAAGCCATAATGGCTTATAATATGTCCGTAAACCTCGCCATGCTAATTGCCTCGCTCTCGATCGTATCGGCTTATCTCATTCTTGAGTTCATAGTTCCGCTTTGCCTTAAGAACGGACAAACGATAGGCAAGAAGATATTCGGCATTGCTCTCGTCCGCCAGGACGGCGTTCGCGTTACCCACTTGCAGATGTTCATCCGCTCCATACTCGGAAAATGCACGTTTGAAACTCTTCTGCCCGTTTATATTTTGATTCTTATAATATTCGGCAGCCTCGGAATGACGGGTACCGTCATCCTTGTCGGATTCGCGATATTACAGCTGGCTCTCACGGCAACCTCGAGGACTCATTCGGCGATCCACGATCTGATGGCGGTGACGGTAGCCGTCGATTTCGGCTCCCAAATGATATTCGACAAGCCCGAGGACCTGATCGCTTATAAGAATAAGCTCCACGCGGAAAACGCCGCGAATGACAAATATATCCCGTAAATCAAAAATTTGCAAATAAAAAGGATGCTACAAGATCATGAAAATCGTTTTGCAGAATCTGACAAAGGTTTTTCCCAGTCGAAACAAAAAATCCAACGAAGAGGTCGTAGCTGTCAGTGATCTTACCTTCACTATTCCCGACGGTAAGCTCGTTGGTCTTCTCGGCCCGTCCGGTTGCGGTAAGAGTACCACTCTTTACATGATAAGCGGACTGCAAAAGCCCACCGGCGGACAGATCTTCTTCGGTGAGGACGACGTAACCAATCTTTCTCCCGAAAACAGAGGCGTTGGACTTGTGTTCCAGAACTACGCGCTGTACCCCCACATGACCGTCAAGCAGAACATACTTTTCCCCCTGCAGAATCTCAAGGGCGCGGATAAGCTCGATAAGAACACAATGCTCGAGCGCGCTCACCAGGCGGCAAAGCTTGTGCAGATCGACGAGCTTATGGACCGTAAGCCCTCCGAGCTTTCCGGCGGTCAGCAGCAGAGAGTTGCAATCGCGCGCGCACTCGTAAAGATGCCCCGCGTTCTCCTTCTCGACGAGCCGCTTTCCAACCTCGATGCACGCCTGCGCCTGCAGACCCGTGAGGAGATCCGCCGTATTCAGCGCGAGACCGGCATTACCACCATCTTCGTAACCCACGACCAGGAAGAGGCTATGTCCATCTCCGACGTCATCGTCGTTATGAAGCTCGGCGTCGTTCAGCAGATCGGCAAGCCGCAAACGGTTTATGACAATCCCGTAAATCTCTTTGTCGCAAAATTCCTCGGAACTCCCCCCATCAACGTATTCAAGGCAGAAGTCAAGTCCGGCAAGCTCGTCATCGGCGGCGAGGAAGTGCTTGACGTTCCCGGCGTTGATGACCGTGCGGTATTTGCCGCTATCCGTCCCGAGGGCTTCATTCCCGAGGAGAACGGCCCCATGAGCTGCAAGCTCTCAAGCGTTGAGGTCATGGGACGCGACGTAAGCATCGTTTCCAAGAATGAGGCAATGCTCACCCCGGCAGTCCGCTCCATCGTAGACGCGGACTACAAGGTCAATGCCGCTGCCGAGAGCGTTCGCTTCTCCCTCAAGCCTCATAAGGTATTCATCTTTGACGCCGAGACCGAGCAGAGAATTTATTTCGGCGATCAGAGTGCTCCCGAGACCGAGATCTGAGGAGTGCCTGAGATGAAAAACTTCCTTCAAAAAATCAAGTTTGATCAATGGAAGGCTTGGATATATCTGGCACCTGCCATCGTCCTTTTGCTCGTCTTTACCGTTTGGCCCATCATCAATACCCTGCGTATGGCATTCTGGGAAGATTACAGCATCATGAAGGAGCTTGGCGGCTCACTGGAATACTCCTTCGGCATTAAGAACTTTGAAAAGGTGATCAAGTATCGCGGATTTATCGATTGTCTTAAGAACACCATGCTTTTGACGATCCTGACCGTTCCGCTCTCCACGATTCTTGCGCTCGTTATTGCGGTCTGCCTGAACGCCATCAAGCCCTTCCAGAGATTTTTGCAGACGATCTTCTTCCTCCCCTACGTTACCAACTCGATTGCAATCGGAATGGTATTCGAGGCGATGTTCAATATCGTAGGCTTCGGCACGAACAATCCCTCGTACGGAATCATCAATAACATTATTGGCCTGTTCGGCGTTGACCCCATCAACTGGATCAACGCAGGCTCAAGCTATTGGGCAAACATCGCCGTTCTCGTCATCTATATCGTCTGGAACGCGTTGCCCTTTAAGATCCTTATTCTTCTCGGCGGCCTGCAGAGTGTAAACAAGCAGTATTACGATGCCGCGAAGATCGACAGCACGCCCCGTTTGCGCGTATTTTCAAGGATAACGGTTCCGCTCCTTTCCCCGATGATCACCTACGTTTTCATCACCGGCTTTATCGGCGGCTTTAAGGAATACTCAAGCATCGTCGGTATCTTCGGCGAAGACATGAAGGCCGTCGGCGGAGAATCGCTCAATACCATGGTCGGCTACATCTACGATGCGCTCGGCAACCAGGAAGGCCGCGCGAGCGCCGCAGCTCTTATTCTTTTTGTGATCATATTTATCGTTACCATGATAAATATGTATTTCAGCAAAAAGACCACCCATTATTAATGGAGGTGCGATATGGCTGAAAAACAGATTATGACTACCATGCATGAAAAAGATCTACGGAAGGCGACCGCCATGCAGACCGTAACCAAGATATTGGTTCAGTTCCTGCTTTACGCTTTCCTGATCATTATGGCACTCATCATCGTATTCCCCTTCTATTGGATGATCATTTCCTCGCTCAAGAGTACGATCGAGTACCGTTTGCCTGTCCCCACCCTCTTCCCGCGTGATATCATGTGGGGCAACTACGTCGAGGCGTTCACCGCGCATAACCTCGGCAGGCTCTTCCTCAATACCGTTATCGTCGGTATCGTTTCCACTATCCTCTCCCTCGTCATCACCGTCCTTTCGGCTTTTGCGTTTGCAAGGTTAGAATTCAAGGGCAAGAATGCGCTCTTTGCGGCTCTGCTTGCAACGATGATGATCCCCGGCGAGCTTTTCACCATCACAAACTACGTTACGGTCACCAAGTTCGGCTGGCTCGACACCTATACCGTTCTTATCGTGCCGTTCCTCGTCAGCGTGTTCTATATTTATCTGCTCCGCCAGAACTTCCTGCAGATACCCAACGAGCTTTATCTTGCCGCCAAGGTTGACGGCACGACCGACCTCAAGTATCTTTGGAAGGTTATGATCCCGCTCTCACTTCCCAACCTCATTTCCATTACCATTCTTAAGATGATGGGCGCATGGAACTCCTACGTTTGGCCCCGTCTTGTTACTTCAACGGATGACTATCGCCTCATTACAAACGGTCTTCGCGACGCCTTCCAGGATATGTCGGGTCAGTCCAACATCCCGGTTCAGATGGCGGCGGTTACCGTCGTATCCATCCCCCTCTTCCTCGTATTCATCTTCCTTCGTAAGTATATTATGAAGGGCGTTTCGAGAAGCGGTATCAAGGGTTAATTGCGAAAAACGCCAACTTTCGCTTAACAAATATATTAAATATGAAAGGATCAACAGAAATGAAAAGATCTATCATCTCCCTCCTTCTCGTTTTCTCCATGCTTCTGAGTGCGGTTATGCTTGCAAGCTGCAGCGGAACCGGCAAAGAACCCGTGAAGGATACCTATGAAGTACCTGAAGAGGGCTACGATGGAAGCGAAGTTACCATCACCTTCTACCACTCCATGGGCCAGACGCTCCAGGCCGTTCTGGATGCGTATATCCCCGAATTCAACAAGCTCTACCCCAACATCCACATCGAGCATTCCTCCATGGGTGACTACGACGGCGTTCGCGATCAGATCAAGACCGCGCTGACCGCAGGCAACCAGCCCAACCTCGCCTATTGCTATCCCGACCACGTTGCTCTTTATAATGTAGCAAAAAAGGTCGTTCCGCTCGATAACTTCATAAGCAGCACCATCGAAGTGACCGATGCAGAGGGCAACACCTCCGTCCTCGGCTTCACCGAGGAGCAGATCGCGGACTTCATCCCCGGCTACTACAAGGAGGGCGCCGCTTTCGATAAGGAAGGCACTATGTACACCCTCCCGATGTCCAAGTCCACCGAGGCTCTCTACTACAACAAGACCTTCTTCGAGGCCAACAACCTCAAGGTTCCCACCACTTGGGAAGAAATGGCTGAGGTCTGCGCTGAGATCAAGCGGATCGACCCCGACTGCGTACCTCTCGGCTACGACTCCGAGGCAAACTGGTTCATCACCATGTGCGAGCAGTACGGCTCCGATTACACCAGCCTTGACGAGGATAACTACTTCCTCTTCGACAACGAGACCAACCGCGGATTCGTTAAGATGTTCCGCGAGTGGTACCAGAACGGTTGGGTAACCACCGAGGAGATCTACGGCTCCTACACCTCCGGTCTGTTCACCGCTACCGAGGGTCAGAAGTGCTACATGGTTATCGGCTCCACCGGCGGTGCAAGCTATCAGCAGCCTCCCCAGATCGACGGTCAGCCCCTCTTTGAGACCGCTATGGCAACTCCTCCCCAGGTAGACCCCTCCAACCCCAAGGTCATCTCCCAGGGTCCCTCGCTCTGCATCTTCAAGGACACCAATCCCCAGGAAGTCGTTGCTTCTTGGCTCTTCGTTAAGTTCCTTACCACGAACGTCAACTTCCAGGCCGAGTTCTCCATGAAGTCCGGTTACGCTCCCGTAATCAAGTCCGTTCAGGAGAACGAGATCTACGCCGCTTGGCTCGAAAAGGCAAACGGCTACAACAACCTCACCGCAATGAGCGTTAAGCTCGCTCTCTCCCAGAGCGACGCATACTTCGTATCTCCCGCGTTCAACGGTTCCTCCACCGCTCGTGACCAGGTCGGCATACTCATGCAGGATGCACTTGTAAATACCGAAGCCGATATCGACGCAGCGATCAAGAGGCTGTTCAAGAACGCTATTGAAGAATGCGAAAACGCCGCATATTGATTTTGCATAACCATATGAAGAAGTTTTACAGAGTTTTAGGTCTTCTTCTCGCTCTCGCCGTGCTGACAGGCTGCTTTGCAGCCTGCGTGGGCGAGGGAGTAGAGACAACGACGGAGCAGGGCACGAATGAGCCTGCCGAGTTCTTTGACTACGCCGGCACGCTTAAGTTCAACCCGAATTCGGGAAGATCGTACGTTGAGGCAACCGTCAAGACCTTCGTCGACGGCGACACTACTCATTTCAATGTCCCCACGTCCGTCGTTTCCTCCGGCGTTCTCAAGGCGAGATACCTCGGTATCAACACCCCCGAGTCCACCGGTCAGATACAGCCCTGGGGCAAAAAGGCTTCCAATTATACAAAGGAAGCTCTCTCGAGCGCAACGTCCATTATCGTAGAATCCGATACAGCCGGCTGGAACACCGATTCCACGGGCGACAGATACCTCGTTTGGGTATGGTACAAAACGGAGGCAAATCCCGAGTACCGTTGCCTGAACCTCGAAATACTCCAGGAGGGTCTTGCAGTAGCATCCAAGTCCTCCGATACCAGCTATGCCGACATCTGCGTCACCATTCTCGCGCAGGCCGTTGCGCATAAGCTCTACGTTCACGATAAGTCCAAGAAGGACCCCGATTTCTATTACGGCTCGGCAAAGCCCATCACGCTCAAGGAGCTTAAGACCAACATCGAGACCTACAAGGATACGAGCGTCAGCTTCGAAGGCAATGTCGTAAGGAATTCCAATAATACCGCTTACGTTGAGGAATACGACGAGGAGACCGGGCTTTACTTCGGTATTCAGGTCTTCTACGGCTACAGCCTTGATTATTTCGGCCAGGAAATTCTGACGGTCGGTAACCGCGTTCGCATCGTCGGCTCGGTTCAGTACTACGAGACCGGCGGAACGTATCAGATCTCGGATATCAAGTACAACGCGATGCGTCCGGACGACGAGGCCAATATCAAGCTCATAAGCCAAGGCGTGGAAGGCTCCTATACCGAGGTTTCCGCAAAGGAGCTGCTCACCGGCAAGGTAACCCTCAGTATTACTCAGGTTGACGACGAGGGCAACGAGAGCATCGCCCAAAAGACCTTCGACCGCGGCTTCCTTACCATGCACGCCACCGCCTCCCTCAAGGACCTCACCATCAAGAGCATCTATACCACCACGAATGAGGACAGCTCAAACTACGGCGCGCTCTCCATTACCTGCACGGCATCGGACGGTACCGAGATCGTGGTTCGTACCATCGTCCTCAAGGACCAAACGGGCAAGACCATCACAGCCGATGCTTTCCCCATCGGCTCCAAGATCGACGTGCGCGGCGTCGTTGACGTTTTCAACGGTGTTTACCAGCTCAAGGTATTCTCCGTAAATGACATTAATATTAAATAATTATTAAAATCATAAAGGAGCAATCATGAAAAAGATCTTAAGCATTCTACTTATGCTCGCTCTCCTTTGCGGCTCTTTCGCAGCCTGCACCGGAGAAGGCACGGGCACCGAGGCAGCTGCAGGCGCTACCCTTGAGGAAGCGGCAGCATACCTTAAGACGATGTACAAGGACCTCGCAGCCGCACCCACCGCAGCTGCATACACCCTCGTTCCCCAGGTAATGATCGGCGACGACACCTTCACCATCAAGTGGACGGTCAACAACGATCAGATCGTTATCACCGAAGGCGCAACCGCAGTAAGCGTTGCAGTCCCCTCCGACAACGTCGATGCCATCGACTACGAGCTTACCGGCACACTCACCGATGCCAAGGGCGAGACGACGACTGTCGTATTCAAGCTTCAGGTACCGGCCTCCAACCTCACCTCTATTCCCGATGCTCTCCTGCTTGAGGACGGCACATTCGTAACCGTCAAGGGTACCGTTGTCCTCGTCAACACCGCATGGAGCGACAGCTACGGCAATATCTCCGTAACCATCGAGGACGAGGCAGGCAATCAGCTCTACCTCTATCGCCTTGCAACCAAGGTCGAGCTTGGTGACGTTGTCACCGTTAAGGGCGACATGGCGACCTACAACGGTGCAAGACAGATCGCGGCAGGCGCAACCGCCGAGATCACCGGCCACGTTGAGATCAAGAACGAGTACCCCGAGTACTCCATTCCGGATGCTATCAAGCTCGATGACAACACTCTCGTTACCGTCAAGGGTACCGTCGTAAGCATTGATACTCCTTGGAGCGACACCTACAATAACATCACCGTAACCATCGAGGACGATGCAGGCAACCAGCTCTACATCTACCGCCTTGCAACCAAGGTGGAGCTTGGAGACATTCTCACCATTAAGGGCATCGTCGGCTCTTACAACGGCGCAAAGCAGATCGCGGCAGGTGCAACCGCCGAGATCACCGGCCACAAGGACGTCAATCTCGAGTATCCCGAGAAGACCCTCGCAGAGGCACTTGCGGCTGAGGACGGAACTCTCGTTACCGTCAAGGGTACTGTTGTTGAGATCAACACCGCATGGAGCGACAGCTACGGCAACATCACCGTAACCATCGCCGATGCCGCAGGCACCAAGCTCTACGTCTACCGCCTTGCAACCAAGGTGGAGCTTGGCGATATCGTTACCATTAAGGGTAAGGTCGGCTCCTACAACGGCGCAAAGCAGATCGCGGCAGGTGCAACCGCCGAGATCACAGGCAAGGATAACACCGTCGGTGATAACACCACCACGGGCGGCGACAACCCCACCACCCCCGTAAACGGACTCTACGACTTCTCCAAGATCACGGACAGCGTTCAGTACGCACAGAACGAGGTTCACCAGCTTGACGACGTTCTCAAGGTGACCACCAACGACGCGCACTTCAACACCCAGCTCAGACTTTACCACTCTGCGCCTAATGACTACGCACCCAACGGTCGCCATGCTACCGCTGTATTTGAGTCCACCAAGGTATTCAAGTCCCTCTCCGTAAACGCAGGCAATAAGGATGACGTTCTTAAGGTATCCGCTTCCGTTGACGGCACCAACTGGGTAGTTGTCGGCGAGATCACCGTTACCTCGGCCTATGCAGATTACACCGTAAACATTGATGCTGCGGCAGGCTACAAGTTTATCAAGCTTGAACCCACCGAGGCTCAGATCAGAGTTGCTTCCATCACCGTAGAATACGCTGACTGACAGCAATACTTAATAAAAAAGCCGTTTCGCGCAAGCGAAGCGGCTTTTTTCGGTTGACAAAAGCGCGAAAATATGGTACAATTTAAGTGATATGGGGGTGAGATCATGACCATAAACTGCCTTGGCGCGTCAAATACGCGCATCCTCATCGATGACGAGGGCAAAAAGGCAAGGGATATCAATTATCCCGTCATGCTGGGGCTTCGCTTGCGCTGTGAAATACGGAATTACGGCGTCAGCGGCACGAATATTGCCCTTCAGGAGGGCAGGAATGACAGCTACCTTGAGCGCGCACCGCTTATGGAGCAGGGCGCGGACATCATCATCGTTCAGGGCGGCGGCAACGATGCAAATCACGGCATCCCCCTCGGCGAGCCTGATTCGACCGACCCTTATACGTATTGCGGAGCATTGCGCAGTCTGATCAGACTGATAAGGACGGAGTTCCCGTCGTCTCGGCTGATAATCTCCGCCGCAATGAGGAGGAAAAAGCCGAAAGCGCGCCCGGACGGCCTCGGATGGCTCGAATTTCACGATGCATTCGTATCTGTTGCCCGAAGTGAGGGAATAGAGCCTATCGACTTCTGGCAGGACCCACTGCTCGATCCCGATAAACCAGAAAGCCTGCCGGACGGAGTCCATATGTCCGAGAGCGCATGCGCTCACATGGCGGATGTTTTCGCCGATTACATTCGAAACCTATGAAGGAGAAGAAAATGAAAAACAGAATTCTTTTGGTGCTTTTAGCACTTATCCTTTGCCTGTCCTCATGCACGGGCAACCATACGGACACCGCCGACGAAGCCGATACGTCCGACCCGGATGCGACAGGCACGGATCAGCCCGCCGTAACGGCTCTTGAAATAATCAAAAACGGCGAGTGCGCCTATAAGGTAATCCGCCCGGAAACGGTTTCGCTGGCGATGATAGACAGCTGCGTGAATCTTTTGAAGTCTGTTCAGAATTACACGGGTGTCAAGATTACGCTTGACAGCGACTGGTACCGTGAAGGCGTCAAGCCCCTCGACCCGGATGCTTTGGAGATACTTATCGGAAACACCAACCGCGCCGAGACCGCCGAGGTGCTTGCGAGCCTGCCCGAGAACAGCTACACCGTGGCACTCAAGGGCAATAAGCTCGTTATCGTCGGCACGGATAACAACCTCACCGTTATGGCACTTAGTGAATTTGAAAGCAGAATACTTAAGAATGAAGATAAATGCTCCATCGGCACGCTGACGGTCAGCGAGGAGGATGCATTTACCGTAACCCTCGACGCCCCCGTTTCCGTCAAGGATATAATTGAGGGCGGATTTAAGTTCAGCTGTACCTCCAAATCGGTCGTTCAGACCTCAAAGCAGGGTCAATACGGCGTCGGTCAAGGCTCGGCATCGGACGGTACGTACGTTTATTTCGTACTTCGCAACTCAAGCGATACCGGAAGCGTTATTACCAAGCACCGCCTTGAGGACGGTGTCTTCGTGGCTGTCAGCGAGGTGCTGGACCTCGGCCACGGCAACGATATGACCTATGACTCTAAGAATAATCGTCTCGTCGTGGCGCACGGTCAGAGCGAGGGGCAGATACTTACACTCGTCAACCCCGATACTCTAACGGTTATCAAGGACATCACCATCCCCAAAGGCTCAGGCGCGATAACGTATAACGAAAAGCGCGACCAGTACGCCATCAGCCAGGGCGGCAAGACCCTCTATATCCTCGACAGCGACTTCAAGCTGGTTTCCACCTTCTCAAGAAGCGACAGCACCGGCTACACCGCGCAGGGAATGGGCTCGGATGACGATTACATCTATTTTCCGATGAGCGGCAAGAGCAACAATAAGCTGGTCGTTTACAAATGGTCGGGCGAGTACGTCACGACCATCACCGTCGCCGTCTCCCTGGAATCCGAGAGCATGTTCTGGGTCAACGGAAAGTATTATATTGCGTATAATACGAGCGGAGAAGCTCTTTACGAGACAACGTTTGATATGATATATCAATAAAAACAAGCATCGGGCCGACAGCGTCAGCCCGATGCTTATTTTAGGGGAAAAAGTGATGTAAGCCGTTTTAAAAGCTTTTTGTCCTTACAGCCGAAAAATTTCGGTGCGGTGACCATGTCAAGCACTCGCGAGAAGAGACTCATGATAAGCACGGCAAGAAGAACGCTTTCCGCGTACAGACCGAAATGCCGTAGGAGTATGGCAAGCGCACCGGCGCCGATGCCGTATATCAGCCGTCCGACGGGTGTGACGGGGGCGGACGAATATTCCGTTGCGCCGAAGAAGGCGCAGAGGATCAAGCCGCCGGCCGCCAGATGGTAGAAGATATAGCCGTAATGCGCGCCGTCAAAGAAGAGAATGAGCCAGGTTACGACAGCTCCCGCGAGATATCCGAGGGGGATCCGGTAGGAAATTACCCTGCGAATTACAAGATAAAGACCGCCGATGATAACGAGTACGGATGAGATCGCACCGATGCTTTCGGGCGCGTTGCCGAGAAACACGTCAAGCACGGACATTTCGGGAATTTTGCCCGATGCGAGAATATCAAGCACTGAGTCGGCGCGTTCACCGACCGCTCCGGTAACGGTAAAGTCAAGCCGGCGGAATGGGACGGCGTGCGAAGTCATTTCCGTTATGTAAAAGAGGGGTAAAAGCGCCGCCGCAACGGGGTGTACGACACCGTGTGCGAACCTGCGCAAAGTGATTGCGATAAAGGCCACTATCGGAGCAAAAACGTATCCGATGCCTGCAGGCATGAAGAGCGCGACCGTCAAGCCGAGGGTTGCGGCTGTCGGAATGCGTGCGCCGCCGTGGAAAATGAGGGCGAAAATTATCTCAAAGATCACGGCGCATAGCATCGAGAGAATGACGGTTATCATCGGGCGAACGCCGTAAACGATGGCGCACCAGACGAGAGCCGGCGTTGCCGCTATGAGAATGTCGAACGCAATGCCGTATTCGGTTGCACCGCTTCGGATATGCGGAGAGGAGAGGTCAGCTTTTTGCTTCATGTGCTTCCTCCTTTGCTTGGCGGATGTGGCGGACATGCTCCACTCCGCCGGGGCAGTAATAAGTGCATGAGCCGCATTCGATACAGCTCTCAAGCCCCATGCCGAGCGCTTGCTCGATCCTGCCCTTTTCGGCGTGGCGCGCGAGATAGAGGGGGAGCAGATGCATCGGGCAGACCTCTGCGCATTTTCCGCATCGGATGCAGGCGGAGGTGGAGCGTGCTTTGCGGTATTTTTTTGAAACGAAGAGATAGGCTACGTCGCCGTGAGCAACGAAATGCTCGCCCTCGGCAAGCAACCGGCCGTCCATAATTCCGCCGCAAACTCTTGCATAAGGCTCGGTCTTAAAACCTCCGGCGCGCGCGATAAGGTCGGAAATCGGCGTGCCGATTCGCGCGCGAACGACCTTTTGCTCCGCAATGCAGTCGCCGCCGACGGTGATAAGGCGTTCGATCTGCGGAATACCCGTGGAAAAGGCACGGAAAATGTCGGCGCAGGTCTCGGAACTCAGAACGACATAGCCGAGCTGAGCCGTCGATTCACGAGCCGGAAGCTCCTTTCCGCAAACGGTGTTGACCAAAAGCCGCTCGTTGCCCTGCGGATACTTCGTAGCGCAAACCCTGAGGCGGAGCAGGGGATTGTTCCCGATGACCTCCTCAAGCGCGCGTATGACATCCATACGGCTTTCCTCGACGACTATGTCGGCAAAAGCCAGCTGTAGTGCCCGAAGGAGTATCTTCGTACCGTTGAGTACATCGGTGGGGCGCTCAAGCAAAAGCCGCCTGCGCGCAGAGAGGAACGGCTCGCATTCTGTGCAGTTGATAATAAGACGTTGCGCGCCGCCGAGAGCGTTCTTGACCGTCCGCGCAACTGGAGCGCCGCCTGCGGACTCGCGGATGCCTGCCCGGCGGATGATCTCAACGATCTCATCGGGCGAGGTGTCCGTCAGACGCTTGTCAAAAGGGCTGAGGTCGGGCGAGAGGGTGTCGGTGCCGTCGCTTTCAATGACGACGAGGTGGTCAAGTACCTCGACAACCTTGCCCGAAACACTTGCAAAAGCGGGGTATTTGACATTCTCCGCGCATAGATTTTGACCGAGGAGGACGGCGTCCCCGACGGCTACGGCAGGTTCTGCACCGTCGCCGAGAGCAATGCTTGCGCGCTCGGGAGGCGGCAGTATTTCTATTGGTCTGTCGCCGGCACTTCGCTCGAGCGAACGCTTGTGCAGCCGCACACCTCCGGAAAATGAACAAAGATTACTCATAAAGTGTAAACCTCTCATAGTATTACAAAATATATTATACTGCAAATTAATGAACATTTCATGAGAGAATGATTACATGGAGAAAATTTTTGCTACCCGGTGCCGGGTAACGGTGTCAAAAACGAAAAAAACTCGATTTTTCCTCAAATATTTCAAAAAAAGTATTGACAAATCGAATGCTTTGTGATATAATAGCAAGGCACTTGTGGCGGAATAGCTCAGTTGGCTAGAGCGCTCGGTTCATACCCGAATGGTCGTTGGTTCAAGTCCGACTTCCGCTACCAGGCCCGTTGGTCAAGAGGCTAAGACACCGCCCTTTCACGGCGGTAACACGAGTTCGATTCTCGTACGGGTCACCAAAACAAACGTATCCGAACTACTTTGTAACAAACAAGGTGTTCGGATTCGTTTTTTATATGAATTTAGAGGCTGAAAACGCCTGAAATGCATTAGGACGAGGTTATTCCCCGTCCTTTTTGCTTTTCATTATCAATTTTTCGTTTTGCAGTACGTTTTTCTTTTCCATCCACTCGGCAAAGGCTTTCTTGCCTTCTTCGCTTTCAAAATACGCAATGATGCTCGGCAGCAGACAGCGTGCGATATCTTTTGCTACGAAGTCCGGCAATCTGCCTTCTCCATGAGTATCTTTTATTGCATACACCAGCCGTAGCCACAGCCGTTTCCACCAACTGCCCTTGATGTATTCCTCTTGCTCAAACCATGTGTCAAGCAATTGTTGTTCCTGACGCTTCCGCTCGGATTCTAACTCGGCACGTTCTTTCCGCTGTTTCTTCCATTTTTCACATTCTTCATCCGTCAAAAAGCCGGAACTGTCATCGGTAAGTATTTCTATTACACGCTTCTTAAATTCTTTCCAAGTCATATCATCATCCTTTCTCACATCGTAATTTCAAATCCTTCGTTCTCGTCCTCGCCATCGTCAACATCATCCGTAGGCGATGGCTTGGGTTTAAACAGTTCTATCACACCACCTACAGCGCCACCGATGAGAACACCTGCAACAGTTCCGGCGTTTCTCGCTTCTCGCTCCCGCTTTTCTTCTTCGGATTCCTCGCCATCCTCAAACAGATCGGTCAGATTCCCAAGCCCACGCGCGCCCATAAGAGCAGTACCAAGAGCATCGGCACTGCCGTGAGCGCGAGTCGGAGCCACCACAGTGCCTCGTCCCGACGAATTCTTCTGTCGATAACTTCCGAATCTCTCTCGCTCGCTTTCCCAACCTGTTCGGTAGTTTCTTTCGTTATCTTGTGCAGAGCCTTCTCCGTTGCCTCTTTCTGCGCCTCTGCCGCCTTCATCATCCTCTCGGTGTATCTGCTCGCCTCGCTCGACAGAACCGCCCTCTGTGCCGACAACTCTGCTGACAGATCCTCCATCCGATGCACCGTTTCCGTTAGCCGCATCCATTCCTCGGCGCTGATCTGCACCATCGGAATCGCCTGCTC
The DNA here is from genome assembly GCA_051867815.1 of Eubacteriales bacterium. Lineage (GTDB taxonomy): Bacteria > Bacillota > Clostridia > Oscillospirales > CAG-272 > CAG-390. The sequence goes on from JBJDZD010000139.1 coordinate 24,881, forward strand.
CTGAGCTTCCTTCCGCAGTTCTTCCTGTATTGCTAACGGCGTATTCTTCGCTTTGAGCTTGTCCATATAACTCTGTCCTGATCCTGAATTCATGTTCCATATTCTCCTTTAAGTATTTTTCATCGTTGAGCTTGATATCACGAACTTTGTACGTCTTTCCGTCAGCCGTCTGACAGATGTACGTGATATATTTTCGCTCGGGAGTCCACACCATATCGTAGCCGTATTTTTTCATCAGACTCTGAAACTCTTCCTTGCTTCCGGCGCGTGTCATGCAGAAATCAATGGTCGAACGCAAAGCCATCTTCCAGCTGTTACCGTTCAAAGCCGCACGGTATTCCTTGGGACCGAGGCGTTGGGATTTCACGTTTGGATTATATTTTTGCAGAACATTCAGCCCATGCGCCTGACAAATCTCATCGCTTTTGTTTCGCAAGTCGGCAAGAAAATATTTGTTATAGTGAATCTTTCGACCGCTTTCAATGTTATATGCACACACAACAATGTGATTGTGAAACCACTTTTGTCAAGGGTTAAGTGTGTATATTTACAAAAAGTTAATCTTTTCATTTTCAAATGAGATCTTTGAATCCTTTGAAATGTTTGCCTACGAACGGACATCAATTTCTCCCTTTTGCAAATAAAAAAGCCAGATGCTCGGCTGATAAGCATTTGGCTATGTATGCAGAAGGCTGATTCAATAATTCCTGCTGTTCAATATTTGATTTCTGAAGCCCGAATTCTGATATTTCGGAAAACCCGATTTCGGATCTTTAGTTTTTTGAAAAGGTCAGGGACAAAAAACGGGAGAAGTCTCTCGAAATCTCCCGCTTTTTCGGCACTTTGACGTATCAAAGTATCTTAATAGTTTTCTTTTCTGACTTCAAAATAAGCCTGCGGATGGTTGCATACGGGGCAAACCTCGGGTGCCTTGGTGCCGACCACAATGTGTCCGCAGTTACGGCATTCCCAAATGGTTACGCCGGATTTTTCAAATACTGCCTTAGTTTCAACATTCTTTAAGAGAGCACGGTATCTCTCCTCGTGTGCCTTTTCAATAGCGGCAACGCCGCGGAACTGTGCGGCAAGCGCCGTAAATCCTTCTTCTTCTGCCTCCCGAGCCATTCTCTCGTAC
>JBJDZD010000140.1:0-5094 GCA_051867815.1 Eubacteriales bacterium
CAACATCCTTATGTCCGAGGGTCATCGGATCAAAGCTGCCGGGAATTATTGCGGTTCTCAAAGTGCTTCCTCCTTTGGGTGCATGATTGTGACGAATGCGGCGCCGTACTTTGCTTGGCGTTTGATGTCAAACTTTCCCTCAAGCTCACCGTTGCCGCAGAATACATCCTCGGAGACGGCACTTTCGCACACGATTATCGTAGTGGGCTTTAAGATAGAGGATGCAAGCATTTTCGTCAGCACACCGGGGATGAGCTTGAGTGCATAGGGCGGATCAAGAAAAATGAGATCGAATTTGTCGTTAAACCTTGCGATGGCGGCGTTAGCATCCACCACAAGAATCTTGCATCTATCCGCGAGCCCGGTCTTTTCCGCGTTCTTTTTGATAATATCTGCGGCTTCACGCGAGCTGTCGCAAAGAACGGCGGAAGTTGCACCGCGCGAGAGTGCCTCAAGCGCCAGCTGTCCGGAGCCTGCGAAGAGATCGAGAACCTTTCTGCCATCTATATCAAACTGTATCATCGAGAAAACCGCTTCCTTGGTACGCTCGGCGGTTGGGCGTGTCGTTTCACCCGGGAGCGTAATCAGCTTAGCTCCGCGCGCAGAGCCTGTAATTATTCTCATCGTTCTTCCTCCTTTCGAAAATAGGATGTAATGCGCATAACGTCAGTTGAGTTGATGCCTTTGACTCCGGAAAGTGCTTCTGCCGATGCGTTTTTTACGCCGTTATAACCGCCGAAGGCGGCAAGAAGTGCTTTTGCCTTTGCAGGACCGATGCCCTCTATCTTAGTCAGCGAAGAGTTTTTGACGGTTTTACGCTTTGCCTGTGTCATTCTGCCGACCGAGTATCGGTGAACTTCCTCTTGAATCTTGTAGATAAATACGAACACCTCGCGTTGTCGTGCAATATTGATCTCGCAGAATTCCTCGCCGTCAAAAACAACGAGGGCGCGGGTTTTATGGTATTCGTCCTTGACCATGCCTGCCACGGGAATATCCACGCCCAACTCTTTCATTACATCAAGCGCAACGGAAAGGTGATTGGTACCGCCGTCGAGCAGTATCAGGTCGGGCGTTTGCGAAAACGAGGAATTGGTTTGTTCGGCATCGGGTAAAAGATATTTAAGGCGGCGCATAAGAGTTTCACGAAGAGAGCCGTAATCATCCTGCCCTGCGGTTGATGTTATCTTAAAGGAACGATATTCACTCTTGGCAAATCTTCCGCCCTCTGTGACTATCATGCCTGCCGTGATATGCTCGCTTCCGATATTTGAGATATCGTACGCTTCGATTCTGTATGGTACGACCTCAAGGGCCAAAAGCGATGCGAGCGTGACGGCGGCTTCGTCGCTCCTTTCGTTATCACGGAGATACTTTGCAGCGGCTTGCTTTGCGTTCTCACACGCCAGTTCGCAGAGCTTTTTGTTATCACCTATAACGGGCTTGGATATATCCACCTTTTTGTGTCGCAGTTGTGCAAGTGATTCCCCGAGGGACTGCATATCCGGCGCGGAACAATCAAAGCCGAGGAGCATGCGTTCGGGTATATCCTCGCTCATGCGGTAATGCTCGAAAAGTATTGATATCATTGCCGAGGAATCGGCAATGACATCGCCCGACAGCGGAAATTCAAGCTTATCGTTAAGAGCACCGTCACGAATACGGAGAATACAGAGCATGGTAAGGGCATCGTTCTCGTAAACTCCGACAACATCACGGTCAGTACCCGGTGCGGCAACCGCTTTTTGCTTTTGCGAAAGCTTACCGAGGGATTCTATGGCGTCGCGGCAACGCGCCGCCGCTTCAAACTGCTCCTCTTCGGCATAGCGAAGCATATCCTCCTCAAGCTCACGGCGGACACGCGCGGTATTTCCGCGAAGTACCTCTGCAACCGCGTTGACGCGCTCGAGGTAATCCTCCCTCGCGACCTTTCCCGTGCAAATACCGGGACAATGCCCCATCTGGTAGTTTATGCACGGGCGCGTTTTACCGAAATCCGCCGGAAATTTCTTGCGGCACGAATAAAGGCCGAAGGTCTTGTTCATCAAAGAAATCACGGCAAACACGCTTTGAGTACCCGAGTACGGACCGAAATATCGCCCACCGTCGTCAAGCCGCTTTCTCGTCATTATAAGCCTCGGATATTCTTCCGCGGTCAGCTTTATAAAAGGATAGGATTTTGCATCCTTAAGGCGGATATTGTACCGCGGGGTATGCTGTTTGATGAGCGTATTTTCAAGAGTCAGCGCTTCGATCTCTGTGTCACAGTGAATGCATTCAAAGCGACGCACGGAAGCTACCATGCGCGCGGTTTTTGCGTTCTTTTCGGTATTGCCGAAATACTGCGAAACGCGATTTTTGAGATTGCGCGATTTACCTACATATATTATTTTATCGCCTTCGCCGTGCATGATGTACACGCCCGGGCGCTCCGGCAGTTGCATTGCCTCGGCATGGAGCTTTTGCATACGTTCCTCGGTAGCCGCAAGCTTCTTATTTTTATCCATATTCTTACCTAAACAAACGGGCGGAAGCATAACTCTCCCGCCCTTAGTTTGTCCCGATTAGTTGTTAAAGCCCGATTCAACAAGCTCGACCAAGCCCTCAATAGCCGCAACCTCGTCATCTCCATCTGCCTGAAGAGTGATTGTCATACCCTTTGCAATACCGATGGAAAGAACGCCGAGCAGGCTCTTAGCGCTTACCTTACGGTCGTCCTTAATTACCCAAATGCCGCATCTGTAAGTATTCGCCTTCTGGATAAAGAAGGTGGCGGGTCTTGCATGAAGACCGCTGCTGTTTGTGATCGTAACTTCTCTCTGGATCATTGAAGACTCCTTAATTCCTGAAAATTGCATAATTAGATACATTATAATTATATCAAGAATTCAGCGTCAATTCAATAGAACAAATCAATAAAAATCTACTGCGCAAGATCGCGGTTTGTTGTTGTTTTCTACAATAATTTGCAATATTACTCCGAAACGACCTTATTTACGGATACAATTTCGAGGGTCAAATTGACCGTTTGGGTATGAAGCTCAAGCGAAGCTCCTGCGGCGATATGCACACCATTGCGAGTGATAAGCAGCCCGTTGCTGGAAATAAGCATGCAATCGATCTCGGTTACGATATCGACGAGAGTATTGTCCGGATAATAGGATGCAATAATATCTCCGCCGGACGAGATATTGTATTCAAGCTTGGGCGTTACGGTTGGAGAGCTTTTCAGCGTTCCAAGCTCCTCTCCGTTCTCAAAATATACGCGGTCGCCGGCCGTAAGCATATCAATCGTCGTGTACTGCAAGCCGCACACCTTAACGGTTACCGTGTACTGTTCGGTATTGTAGTCAAAAAGTTTTTGGTCAGCCGCAAACCTGAACACGAGCGCACCGATAAGGGCGACTATTACTATAAGGATGACAGCATCAAAAACTCCGAAGCGGAGCTTAGCTGATTTAATTTCATTACTCATTTTGCTCCACCTGCCTCGTTGATATTTTCTTCACTCATTGAAAGGCAAATTCCGGTAGCCTCAAGATTGGGACAAACCAATTCGCAAACCGACTCAACCGCAAGTCTTTTTCCGTCAAGAAAATAGCCTTCATCCGATTTGTCGGCACTCGCCAACACCGTCACGATGATATCAACAAGTTCAGGATGTTGAATCTGAACGATACCGCCGCTGCCGTGCTCGTCCTCTCTGTATTCATAAATGAAATGCTCTTGAACTTCAACGTTCGATGCCACGCGGCCGAGATCGTGTCCGTTTGAATCCTTTACCGGATCGCCTATGCTTATCATGCTTGCATAATCTGCCGGAACGCCGGAAATACGAACGGTATAGATTATATCAACCTGCTCCGTTCCGAAGCCAAAAAGCTTTAGGGGCGAGTAAACAAAGATCAAAAGCGCCGCCAATGCGAGGACGCAAAAAATTATCAATGCATCGAGAACATTGAACTTCCCGTATTTACCGGTTTTTGCGTGTTTTGCTTTTTTCTTCTTTTCGGGCTTGATGATATCTTCATTCATCTTTCATTTCCTCCCGCTGTTTATTATTTTCAACCGTACTGCGCGACGGAATCGCAACCGCCACAAATGCCGATCTTTCGTCATAATCCTGCATAACGAGCGTTCGATGCTCGCGTTCGTCGATATTAACCGAGGCGCAAGCAATACCAAGCAATGCCCAAAAGATAAACATTATACGGAAATTATACCAAGTGTAATCAAAAACTCCTGCGGTAAGCAGAGCAACGGCTCCCGACAGGCAAGCCTTAACGGTTACCGAAAGCCCTTTGTCAACCTTGCCGCTTGCCAAAGTCGTTGTACATTTTACCGAAATCGAAGCAACGGCAAAAATGAACAGGAGCAATCCGATAAGGCCGAGTTGAATGCCTATCTGCAAATACAGGCTGTGAGAATGCATGACGGTTTCCGTACCCGATTCAGCAAAATTCAAGTATCCGGTCTTAAACGCTTCCTCTCCCATTCCGACTCCGCCGCCGATAACGCCGATAAACATTTTCCATGAGGAATTCCAAACGGAAACGCGGTAGCTGTTTGCCGAATCGGCAAGTGTTAAAAAATTCACGATCCTTGAGCCGAAGGTATCCGGGAAAACGACCGCCGCAAGAGCAGTCGCACCGGCCGTCGGGAATATCCAAAGAATTCCCTTTGGCGTGATCAAGGTTGCAAACAGTATTCCGCCTACAACCAAAGCAAGCCATGCCGAGCGTGAATAAGTGAACACGGTGCAAACAATCATAAATACCGATACGATCATGCCGAGCGTTCTCACACGGGGATTATTATCGGACAGGGTGTACGTCAATGCCATCGGAAGCAGCGTTGCGAGAAAAGCGCCGAGAACGTTGGGATTACCGAAAACGGACGTTGAGCGCGCAGTAATACCGGAAAAAAGCGCTTCGTCAATCCAGCCGTAGGGAGCCAAACCGAGAAGGTATTGGGCGATTCCGATAAAGGCAACTACAGCAGTCGGCACGACAAAAGCGATAACGCAGGTTTTTATCCAGTGCTTATACTTCATCAGATTAACCGTCAGCGAAAAAATCAACATCAGTGCAACCG
>JBJDZD010000141.1:0-84955 GCA_051867815.1 Eubacteriales bacterium
GACCTCGGCGGTGGAATTGACCGTTGTATCGTCGTGGTCAAGCACTAAACATTTGTATTTCATATATCAAAGGATGTTCTTTCGTAGATTTTTTCTATCCGCTCGGTGCGGATCCGGGGATTGCAGACCTCGTCCGTATAAAGGAAGAGGGGCGGTTCACATTCAAGCAGGGGCGCGCCGCCGAATTTAGCTTCGACGAGGACGAAGGCGGGCTTTGACTTCGTGTCCGCATAGACCGTACAAAGCTTTTTCGGCTCAAGGCGTGCGGCTCTGAGCGCCTCAAAAAGGTCGGGAAGCCTGTCCGGCCGGTAAACGACGACAAATGTGCCGCCGAATTTGAGAAGCCTGGCGGCCGTACGGCAGAAATCGCCGATGCCGCCGTGCATCTCGTGGCGTGCGGATTGGCGTATGGCATCCGCGCTTTCCGGTCCGGGATGTGCAAAATAGGGGGGATTTGAAAAGACGCAATCAAAGGAGCCGACGGGAAGCTCCGTATCCGCATCGCGAATATCAATATTTTTAACCGTTATCTTATCGGAGAGGGAATTGAGCGCGACGTTACGTTCGGCAATAGCCGCGGACTGCGGCTCTATCTCAAGGGCGGTGATGTGGTCGAATTTGTCAAAAGCCGCCGCAAGCAGACTCACGACACCCGTGCCGCAACCAAGCTCGCATGCTTTTTTGCTTTTGCGAAGGCGCGCGGCAAGAAGGTACGAATCCGTACCCCAGGGCAATCCCTTGCCGTTTGATATCATGCGAACGCGGTCGCCGACTTCAATTATGGTCTCATTTTCCGAAAGTAAGATGTTGGTTTCCATTAATAATTCCTCATGGGATAAAAAAAGCGGAGCGTGTACTCCGCTTTTTATGAATGGGTTGAGATAATTACTCAGCCTTGGGAGCCTCAACAGGGCAAGTATCTGCGCATGTGCCGCAGTCAATGCACTTGTCGGGATCAATTACGTACTTGCCGTCCTGTTCGCTGATAGCCTCAACGGGGCATTCCTCAGCGCAAGCGCCGCAAGCGATGCAATCATCAGTGATCTTGTATGCCATTGTGACACCTCCGTTAGTATTGTGCCTATATTGTATCACAAATCTATTGAAAATGGAATAGGTTTTGCAAAAAAAATTTGAAAAATCAAAAAATTTTTTCAGTTGTCATTATTATCCGTCGGGGCTTTGCTTTCTGCTTTGGCAATGACCTTGACAGCGCTCTTGTGATAGCTCTTGGGAGAGGCGTCGGGCTTGTCGTCAAGCTTTACCTTGATATTACCCGAAATGGGAGATATATCCGTTACGACACCGCGGCCGTCCGGCGTATCGACGACGGAATCGGGGGGCGGAAGCAGAGCGATCTCGCGCTCGTAAGCCTCCTGCTCGTAACGCAGGCAGCACATAAGTCTGCCGCAGGTTCCGGAGATCTTCGAGGCGTTGATCGAAAGCCCCTGCTCCTTTGCCATCTTGATGGAAACCTGAACGAAGTTCGGCAAAAATCCGGCACAGCAGAGCTTGCGGCCGCATACGCCGAAGCCGCCGACCATTCTCGCTTCGTCGCGGATCCCTATCTGGCGAAGCTCGATGCGCGTGCGAAATACGGATGCCAGATCCTTGACCAGCGCGCGGAAATCCACTCGTCCGGCAGAGGTGAAGAAGAATATCAGCTTGGAGTTGTCAAAGGTATACTGACATTCGACGAGCTTCATGTCAAGTCCATGCTCTGCAATCTTGCCAATGCATATCTTGAAAGCCTCGTCCTGACGGCGAAGATTGTCCTCGTAATGAGCGGTGTCTTCGCGCGTAGCCGCTCTGATAACGGGGCGGAGGGGCGAGACTATCTGGTCCTCGGGTACTTTTCGGTTGGAAATTACGACCTCACCGTACTCAAGACCCTGTGCGGTTTCAACGATGACGTGATTGCCGACGGAAAATTTCCGATCCTTGGGGTCGAAATAATAGACCTTACTGCCATGCTCAAAGCGGATTCCGACTATCTCCGGACCTTCGGCATCTGCCGCCGGGGATGTGGGTGCGTCTGCGAAAACGGCGTCAAGCGTGGGGTCGGGGGGCATGCTGTCGAGGTATTTGTCGTCCGTTGTTCCGAGGAAAAGAAAATCCGAATCCGATTTTGAGCGCGAGGGCAGAAGATCAAGCTCATCCTCGGGCAGAGCTGCCGCAAGCTCGGTCTGCTTTACGGGCTTGGGATTGCGTTCGGAATCGCGCTCACGAGTACGAGCCTGATTCTGAACGGGCTTTGCTTCGACGGGCTTTTTCTCGACGTTCTCAACGGGCGCTTGAACCTGTGCTTTTTGCCGGTCGGGGCGGCGTTTTTTATTGTAATGATGATTTTTGTTCGGGTTGCGGTTCGCGTCATTGTTCCTCGGCTGTTCGGAGGGCTTGGACTGCTCCGGAGCCGGTGCTTTTACCTCGGCAGTCTGCGGCTTGACATTATTTCCGTTGCTCTTGTTGCGGTTATGATTATAATGCTTGTTGTGGCGCGGCTTTCCCGTGCCTTTATGCTCCGAGGGCGCAACCTCCGGGGCCTTTTTTGTATTATCAAAGTTTTCCAAAGTTATTCTCCGTATATTAATTCAACATTCCGAGCTTCGAGAGCATCGAAACGAGTGTAAGTTTCGTGTTCATGTTTCGTTCAAGTGACGATATTGCCTCAAGTATGGCATCGCTGAGCGTCAAAAGGCGGCGCAGTGCAAAGCTGTCGGATAGCTCAAGCGCGCGGTCGCGGTCCGACCAGAAGCGAAGGGGGGCTTCGGTATCGCGTTTGAGGAGGATCAAGTCACGGACGGCGAGGGAAAAGGATTCGAGCTGTTCACGAGCGGTTTCGCGCGCCTGAGTGCAACATTCCGTTACATGAATCAGAAGAGCGGCACTTTTTGCCTTATCCGAGGCGAGAGCGCAGAACTTCTCCGATGCGCGGCGAACCTCGGCGATTCGCGCCGCTTCCTTGCCCGTAAGCAGGTCGGCGGCCAGCCCCGGCGAACCGTTGGCACTCATTATGACGTCGCCCCAAAGCGACGGATCGGTGCGCTTGACATTTGCCGCGGATGGGTCTCCGCGGAGCAGGGCTTCCTCGGTCTGCTCAGGCGTGAGCGGCTTCATGCGCACGGTGGGGGCGCGGCTCTTTATAGTTTCAAGGAGTTGCGTCGAGTTCTCGCAGAGCAACAAAATAAAGGCGTATTCGGGTGGCTCTTCAAGCGTCAAAAGCAGGGCGTTTTGAGCCTGTGCCGTCATGGTGTGCGCATCGTTGATGATGTAGATCTTGCGTTCGAGGTCGTTCGGATAGATGTGAATATCGTTCCTTAACGAGCGAATAGCGTCAACGCCGACGGAGGCACCGTCCTTATGAATCTCAACGACGTCGGGGCATGCGCCGCGAGCAATATTTCGGCACGAGCGACATTCGCCGCAGGGAAGTGCGGATGCTTCGGGCTTCGTACGATTCTCGCAGACCAGGGCGCGCGCAAGCTCCAGCGCAAGGGTGTGCTTGCCGGTGCCGTATGCACCCTCAATGATGTATGCATGGGGCAGGTCGGGCTTGTCCGAAAGAAGCGCGCGCGCAAAACGGGCACATAGCTCCTCGTTTCCTATCACGGCAGGAAATATCTCCTTCAAAGCCCCACATCCCCTCATCATAATTATACATCATATATTATATCACTAAATCAATTGTTTGTCAAGTAAAAAATCTCCCTCGGCAAAGCCGAGGGAGAGGATGAATTAAATTCGGTTTATCAGTCCTTCTTCTTAAGAACGACTGCTGCCGCGATAAGGGTCAAGAGAACTGCGCCGCCTGCTATGAGGGAGCCGCATCCGTCATCGTCAGATGTATCGGCGGTGGTGTTATCGGCGGTCTCAACGGGTGTAGCGGTGGTGTCGTCGCCTGCAGGAGCTGCTTCGGTGGTGTCGTCGCCCTCAGTAGCTGCTTGGGTGGTGTCATCGCCCGAAGTAGCTTCCTCGGTGGTGTTGTCGCCCGTGGTCTCATCGGGATAGATGGAGGTGAGGCGATCGCGGATGCCCTGAGCGTAGCCGGAAACGATTGCTTCAGCGTCGGCAGTAAGACCGACTGCAAAGATCTGATCCATGAATGAGGAACCGCCCTGGTCACCGATGAAGAGAATGTCGCCGACAACCATGATGTTGTAGACGTTGGTTACACCGACATTGGCCATGGTGTCATCGCTCTCATGAGGAACAATGATGTTGTCCGTGGTGATCGTCACACTTGTAATGGATTCAAAGGTGTTTTTGTTGTAGATATTGATCTGGCCGCTTCTGAACGCTACGAAGAGATAATCACCGTAGAGTGCTGCCGAGATGGGGTTGCCTTCGCTGATCTCAATGGTCTTGAGGATGGACTTGCCGTCTGCGGAGAAGGCAACGAGCCTCTTTACGGGGCTGTCATGAATCACAACGTAAATGGTGCCGTCGGTGTCGACATCAAGATACTGGGCCTCGACTTTGTCAACATTACCCGAGCCGAATTGCGGGTCGGCAAGCTCAATGCGGCCGTCGGTACCGAAGGAGGTGTCAACTACGGGATTGTTTATGTCGGTAACGTTGATGCGGTAGAGGTAGTCAACCTTGTAGTTTACTACGACGTAAGCAAAATAGCTACCGTTAATCTTTTCAACGGTGATACCGTTTACACCGGTCTTGGTGCCGTCATCGGTGGTGACGAATTGGAGATCCTTCTTGAGGGTGAGCTGATTGTCGGCGTATTCGTAGATGCCAAGCAATGCCTTGCCGTAGTTCGGCTCCCATGCAAGTGCCGCGTAGAGATAGCCTCTGTCGTCGGTTGCAAGGCCCTTGGGGAAGGAGTATTTGCCGTCGCCCTGGTCGTACTGAACGCCTGTAAGGATCTTGCCGGTCGCAGCGTCAAACATGCCGATTCCGCCGCTTCCGTTGGGATGGAGGAAGCCGCCGTAGAGGTATTTGCCGTCCTGAGAAACGGCCATGCCTCTCATGGTGTAGGTGTTTCCGACGAGGCTTTCGGCGCCGGAATAGCAGTCGCCCTTAAAGCTCTGCATGAGCAAGGTGTACTTCCAGGCAGATGCTTCGGCTTCGGTGATCATTGCCGCCGCAGAGGAGGGAAGCACGAAGAGTGCCGCGATCATGGAAAGTGTAAGTACGATAGTGATAAGCTTTTTCATTTCGCTTCTCCTTTCAATTTCGGATTGACCGATAATGTAATTATATTATAATTTTACAAATATGTCAAGCCCTTTTGAGGAAAAAGACTTGATTTTCGTGACGTTATGAGTTATAATTAATTAACAACAAATGAAAGTGAGCATAATTATGAGATTTGCCGCATCTTTGAACGTTGCCGCTCGTTCACGCGAAGGAGCGATGACGCTCGGCGAGAGCTTTGAGCTTATAAAGAACGCCGGATTTGACGCTGTAGAAATAGACCTCTCACGCGGTGAGGGTGCGCGTGCACTCTCTGAGGAGGATTGGAGGGGAGCGCTCGGCGAGATACGCGCGGAGGCACGGGGTCTGCGTATAGTATCGGTACATGCTCCGCACGACCCGACGCTGTACTGCCCTTTCAATGCACCTACACAGACGGAGCGCGAGACCTTTGACGAGCTTTTGGCTCGCTCTGCCGAGGCGGCGCATATCCTCGGCGCAGAGGTGCTTGTCGTTCATCCTGTCGATAACCTCATTGACGCGGAGTACGACCGCGAGGTCAATCTTGAAACGAATAAAAAATACCTTGCCGAGGTTATAGGCAGGGCAAAGGACTTCGGTATCGCAGTTGCCGTGGAGAACGTTTACTATTCAAGCGTTTACGGGCTACGCCGCCGCTTCGGCGAGAGCGCGGAGGAGGTCGCCCTGCTTGCGGATGAGCTTGGCATAGGCGTTTGCTGGAATTGCGGACACGCGCATCCCGTTACCATGGAGCAGGGGCGCGCCATTGAAAAGCTCGGCGAGAGGATAGTTCTCCTGCACGTCAGCGACAGCAGAGGACACACCGATGCCGGTCTGCCCCCGATGCTCGGCGGAAATATCAAATGGGAAAAGATCATGCCATCCGTGGCAAAGATAGGCTTTGAGGGCTACGCCGTACTGCAGGCGGATCAATACCTCGGCGAATTCCCGAAGGAATTGATGCTTGATGCGGCGCGCCTGGCTCGCACAATGTGCGCAAGGCTTGAGGAGCTTTGCCAATAAAGATAACGGCTACCCCCGGGCAGCCGTTGCTTAATTTTTCTTGATTGTTTCGTAATCGGACATGAACTTTGCCTTGAAGGCGTCGTCCGCGAGGATGCCGAGGTCGTAAAGTGCCTCGACCGCTCCTCCGTAAATTGGCGGTACCTCGGCAAAGAAGATATTTACATCCTTCGGTGCCATTGCCTTGACCGTCGCCGCGTATTCAGGGTAGCTCTTGAAGATCCCGCCGTTGAATATGAGGTCGAAGGGACCTCCGTTCTTTGCGTACTGTGCCCAGATGACGTCTGCAAGGTCCGAGGCACATTCGTTGAAGATGCGACGCGCGACGACATCTCCCCGATCTCTTGCCTCAAAAACGACGTGAGCGAAGGATGCCACGTATGCGCGGCCGCGCGTGTAGATCTCCTCAAGCCGTACCCAGAGAGGGAAGCCTGCCGCTTCTTCGAGCATCGGGACGAGCAGAGTCGGCACATCACTGCCGTCGGCGGCGCGAAGCGCCGCGCGGATGGCCTTGCGCGCAATGGTGTAGCCGCTTCCGCAGCTGTCGATGAGATGTCCGCCGCCGCCGATGTGATAGTAGTCGTCGCCCTTGCGTACATATAGTGCGGAGCCGGTGCCGCAGATCATGCCTGCGCCGTCGCGGTGACCCAAAATACCGGAAATAAGCGATGGACCATCGCCCTCAAGGCGGCATTTCTCAAAGCCGTAGGACTCAAGAACCGCCGTGTAATCGGAATAAAAGTATTCGCAAGCCGCCGCGCCGACGTAGACCGATACCGGTTTGGCAGGCGCCGTGGCGAGCAGACCGTCTATGCATGCACGCAGATTGCCCGTTGAGTATTCAACGCCATGGTCAAAGGGCGCACCTCCCGAGCAGACGAAACGGCTGACGATCTCGCCGTTCTCCTTAAAAACTATTCCTTCAGCCTTCGTGCCGCCCATGTCAACGGCGGCAAGGTAACGCTCAGACATTGAATTTGATCCTCCGGAAATTACTAAAAGAATTATAACATATTGCCGTTTACAAGTCAAGTGATTTATTAATGAAAACTTTAATAATTGAAATATTGACACAGCCTCGAAAGCATGGTATAATTTTTATATACAATCATATCCGAGGACTTTGACATGGAAGAAAAGGAACAGATCAATACAGAGCGAGAGCAAACGGACGAATCCGAGCTTGAAAAGCTGATCAAGGGCGACGGCAAGGACAGGGAGCGCGGCGAAGACGGCGAAGACGGCAGAGACGGCAAGGCCGGCAAAAAGGAAAAGGGCGGCTTCAGAATTGAAACCGCGACCTGTATCAAGGTTGGCATTGCCGTTTTTATCGTTTATCTTGCAATCAGATATTGGCCGCATGTGGGAAAATTCCTGCTTGGCTTGCTTGACGCTTCAACACCTCTCATCATCGGCGCAGTAATCGCATTTCTCGTTAATATACTTATGCGCGGCCTTGAGAAGATCATTTTTCCAAGAGCGAAGAATCCGAAGCTCTTGACGGCAAAGCGAGTACTCTGCATGCTGTTGGCGTTCGTGCTTTTGCTCGGCATCATTGCTCTTATTATTTGGCTTATTGCGCCCCAGCTTGCCAAGTGCGTGGAGCTTATCATCGCAGAGGTACCGCCCTTCGTTAATAAAGCTATCAAGTGGCTGCAGGAGACCGAGCTGATACCGGAGGACATACTCGATCAGCTTGCACAGATAAACTGGAAAGAAAACCTTACCAAGATATTCAGCATCGTTACCTCCGGCATCGGAAATGTGTTCGACTTCGTTTATAAGACCGTTGCATCCGTTTTCTCCGGCGTGGTTACGGGGGTTCTCAGCCTGATATTTGCAATTTATCTGTTGCTTGGCAAGGAAAAGATCGTAAATCAGGCAACGAGATTGGAAAAATGCTATCTCGGACTTTCCAAACGCAGAAAATTCAACCATACTCTTGAAACCTTCAAGAAATGCTTTGAGAATTTCATTGTCGGTCAGGTAAAAGAGGCGGTCATTCTCGGCGTGCTTTGCGCCATAGGCATGTGGATATTTCGTTTCCCATACGCAAGCATGATAGGTGCGCTGATCGGCTTTACCGCGCTTATTCCCGTTGCAGGTGCGTATATCGGCGGCATCGTTGGCTTTATTATGATAATGACCGAATCCCCCGTCAAGGCGGTATTGTTCGTCGTATTCCTTTTGGTACTTCAACAGCTTGAGGGCAACCTCATTTACCCGAAAGTGGTAGGTGAGTCCATCGGTCTGCCCGGCATTTGGGTGCTGGCTGCGGTGACGATCGGTGGCGGTGTCATGGGCATCCCCGGCATGCTGATAGGCGTTCCTTTGGTTGCCGCGATTTATCAGCTCGTGGGTGAGGACCTTGACGAAAAGCTTCCACACCAAGCACATGCAGCGCAAGTGCCTTCCCAAGCAACCGTGGAACCGACCCCGGCTGTCAAACCCGTAAAGACTGAGAAGCGACCAAAGCCCGTAAAGACGAAAAAAGCTAAGAAAAAGAAGAAATAATTAATAAAAATCGCTCGAAAAGAGCGATTTTTATTTATTCTTGAATTTCAGCAAGCAGTATTCCGAAATATATATCACAAATGCACATGTGGAGAGTGCGCTTATGTAAAGGACGGAGTTTACGGCAACGCCGAAGCGCTCGGTAATATCCCGGCAGAGCGGAAGCGGCGAAGGCTTCGGGCCGATGTAGAACATGTTCACGTCCGCACCCGGCGCGTTGATGCAGAGGACATTAATGGTCAATGCCACGGAACAAAGGGAGAGGTAGAGAAGAAGCGCGCCGAGAAAGCCGTTCTTTTTGAAGTCCGTATTGCGCGAAAAGATGACGAAACAGCCGAGGAAGATAAGGCAAAGGTGCCAGAGAAACGAATGCAGAGTCAGCTCAAGGATATTACGGCACATTGTTCCGGGCGCGATATATGAGGCAACACCGCCCATGAGGCCGAACGTTGCAATGAATACGCGCGCCGATCGCGCAAACCTGCCGTCGGGGAGAAAGGCGAGCGCAATTGCGAGGTACATCGGTATGCTGCAAAGCTGAAAGGGGATCATGTCGCAGCGGTACGTGCCCTCGATTGCGGTGTAGGCAAGCTGTTTGAATATCTCGGAGAGTAAGAGGGCAGTCCCGACCGCAAAAAAGAGCTTTCGCTCGCCTCTTTTAGAGAGTTTGCGCAGTAAAAAGGCGCAGAGGACGGCAAGCGGTATGCCTATCGCGAAAAATAAAGTATGAAAAGTCCCCCAAGCCCTCGGCGGCTCCATGGGATGGAGCAGGGGTAAGAGATATTCTTGAAGAAGCGCGACCATATTGATCTCCATGCCGCCACAGGCGGCTCAAATAAAATTTAATTAAAATTGCTCGTATTTGCAAAGCAAATCAAAATGGGTCGGGACCCGGTTTGAGAGCAATTTGGGCGTGAAACAGATGCACTTCGATTTCAGACACGCTTTGTTTTTCACGCTATCACCTCCATATTATGATACCGCAAAAATATCATTTTGTCAAGTGCTTGCGACAGTGAATGCGTTTTTAAGCCGAAGCCGTGTTGACAATTCAGGAGAAATATGGTATAATATTATTACCATTATATCCGAGGATGATTGAAAATGTCGAAAATGTCATATATCATGCGCTGTGTGCGCAGTATGAAGGTCAAAAATCTATTTGATACAGTCAATAAGGTTCACGAGAGGTCTAATAAAAACCGACTTTTCCTGCTCGTCGATATCGTTTGGTGCGGTTTGCGATACGGAACGGGTCACAGGGATTACGACCTGAATGAGTGGTGGGAGCTTAACGGCGCGCAGAGAAAGACCTATATCACAAGGGGCATAAACAACGCACTGGTCAAGAAGTTCAACGACCCCGAGGCGATGCGCAGGATCGATAACAAAATAGAGTTCAACCGCCTTTTCTCAAAGTATCTCGGCAGGAAGTGGATTTACCTTGAGGAGGCTTCGCGCGAGGAGTTCATCAGCTTCATGGAAAGCGTGGGCGACGTTATTGCCAAGCCCGTTGACGCCGCATGCGGCAGGGGAGTCGAGAAGATCGAAAAGGGAAGCTACGAGGACGACGGTGCGCTCTACGACCGCTTAAAGGAGAGTAAGGCGACCCTCGTTGAGGAGTATGTATATCAGCACACGGAAATGTCGAAGCTCTATCCTCTCTCGGTAAATACACTGAGGATAGTCACCATTGTCTCCGATGACGGCACGCCCCATATCGTTTACGCCTTCGTCCGCATCGGCAACGGCGGCAGAGTCGTTGACAATCTCAATGCAGGCGGCATGGCGGCTCCGATAGACCTTGAAAAGGGCGTAATCAGCGGAATTGCATTCGATAAGGATTATTTTTATTACGACACCCACCCCTACACGGGAACGCCGATCGTCGGTCATAAGATCCCCTATTGGGAGGAGGCCTGCAGGGTCGTGCTTGAGGCCTGTCTCGTGGAGCCGAAGGTGCGCTATATCGGCTGGGATGTGGCGATCACCGAGAACGGCCCCACCTTTATCGAGGCCAACGAGTATCCCGGCCACGATATCCTTCAAATGCCGCCGCACGTGCCGGATAAGATAGGAATCTTGCCCAGATTCAGGGAGTTTGTGGATTTTTAAGCCGAAGCATCTGCTGCATTTGTCGCCCCGATTCAAAGAATCAAACAAAAAACAAAGATTTTTTCAAAAAAGTGTTGACAAATGGATCAAAATGTGGTATCATATATTGGTCGCAAAATGATCCATTAGCTCAGCAGGTAGAGCACTTGACTTTTAATCAAGGTGTCCGGAGTTCGATTCTCCGATGGGTCACCAATAAGAAAAGCATCGAAGCACCGCTTCGATGCTTTTCTTATTGCAGTTCCTTCACGAATCTGAACTCCGATAGTTTTGCCATGCAAAACTATCAAGCGCGCGGAGCAGAGGACGTCGGATTACACGAAAACACAGCCGCGCGCATGAGTTCAGATTCTCGTACGGAGACACGAAGCACCGCTTCGATGCTTTTCTTATTGCCGTTCCTTCACGAATCTGAACTCCGATAGTTTTGCCATGCAAAACTATCAAGCGCGCGGAGCAGAGGACGTCGGATTACACGAAAACACAGCCGCGCGCATGAGTTCAGATTCTCGTACGGAGACACGAAGCATCGCTTCGATGCTTTTCTTATTGGCCGCTCCTCCACGAATCTGAACTCCGATAGTTTTGCCATGCAAAACTATCCATGGCATGCGGAGTACCTAATTGTATTATAGCACAAACGCCATCCGCATGCGCGGGTTCCGATTCTCCGATTGCTCACCAAACGTAACAAATCCGAACTGTTTCGTTAATCGAAATCGGTTCGGATTTGCTTTTTACTGTAGCTACCTAAATTGATATTGAACAGTCCTTGTTCTTAATGGAGCGAGGGCGATTATAATTAAGTGGTTTTTGGGATTTTCAGTCTGCCGTAGTATATGCACCCTTTTTAACAATGATTATCGGCAGATCTTCGTTTTGCGACTTGTCAGAAACCCAATCCGTGACTTGAGCAAAATCTTTTTCCAAGACAGAGATCACAATATTACCGGTGGCACTGTCAACGTACCAAGAAGTAACCGCATATCCATTCTCTATCAGTTCGTTAGCAGTTTTATCGGCATATTCCTGCAGATCGTCCATAGACGTTTCTGCGTTTTCATAAACAATAACGTCATCGAACGGAGCAAGTATTTGAGAAATATTTTTCATTTCTTCATCAGAAGGGGAAACTAACTTTATATACAGTTTGTTCCCATCAATGTAGCATCCTCCGAACCAGTCGGGATAATTCGTTACATATCCTTTTTCAAACAGATACGACATTAGCGCATTATGAGCTTTTACCGCTTCCTTTTGTTCAACATATTTGGTGGTTAAGTCAGTGACCTTCAGCTCGTACTCTTGCTTATCTGCTAAATAATTTACATCTACCGTAATTGTTTCAACGATTTCACGGCTTTCTTTATCGAGGATGTTAACCACGATATTCGTAGGTTCAGTAAACCAGCCAATGATTGAATATGCCCACGGTTCATCGGGATGCTGAGTAGAAATGAGATAAACTACCATAATGTGTTCATCTTTATCCTTAACAGGAGTTCCGTTGTAGGAGATGGATATATCAAATCGTTGGTATACAGATTCATTGCTTTTGAGATCTGACGGCTTAACATCAAAATGAAATGTGGGCATATCATGTCCAAAAATACTGTTTTTTGGCGTTCCCGAACTTAAGCAGCTATCTCCAAAGCTCAACTCCGTTGAGTCCCCATTAGCCGCGTGAGCAGTTATTACAAAATACGATATGATATTGTTTTCGGGAACGTCGGGTGTATCCGGGAAAAGAAACAGATTGCCTAAGATCCCGCCCATTACGATCAGGGACAGACAAGCTGCTATAGATACCCATTTTACCCAAATGTTATTCTTTCTTTTAGGGGTGTAGTTTACGGCTTCGTCGACATAACTATCACTGATGTTGCCAAGTGCGTTTGAAAACTTTTTCGTAGTCATAATAAAACCTCTCTTTCTAATAGATATTCTCGCAATTCTTTGCGAAGCCTTGTGAGTCGGACGGACACGTTCTTTTGTGTAAGTCCGACCTGCTTTGCGATGTCGGCATAAGTATCGGAAAACCAATAGCGACGCAAGAAGATAACACGGTTTTCTTTTGAGAGCGAATCCAAGAATGATTCTATAATCTCGGCTAACTCTTGCTCTGCAGTTTCGTCCTCAATAGTCATTGAAGAAGCTATACAATCTTCCAATTCTTCCATTGCAACATCGTAAAAGCTGTTTCGTTTTGCGGCGGTGTTTTGTTCATAGCGTTTAAGTGAAATATTCCTTACGATCTTACAGACAAATGCAAGCAAGGGATTGGGCTTGGTAGGCGGAATCGCGTTCCAAGCGCCCAAATATGAATCATTCACACATTCTTCCGCATCCAGCCTGTTATTCAGAATTTTGAATGATAATGAATGAAATACTTTGCCGTATTTACTGTCCAATTCCTTGATGGCTTGCTCAGACCGTTCAAAAAACAGTTCAATTATTTTTTCATCATTCATCTGCCGACCTCCTTTCACCCATATACTACGATTCTATCGCCAAAAACTACAAGAAAGAGAAAAGTTTTTTAAATTATAACATATTCTTGATACAAATGTGTTAACACAAGGAAAATCTACGCCGGAGGAGGCAATTGGAAATTCGCGGAGCGTATATATTGCTTCTTGATTCCCAAAAAGAGCACCGGTATTGAAGGCAAAGTTCCATAAATGCTGCATAACCACAACAAATTCCCCGATTAATCTTGACAAATCTCTTGAAAAATACTATAATATATATTATTATCCTTTTGGAGGTCTGCAATGAAAGCAGTTATTACGGTTACGGGTAAGGATAACGTCGGAATCGTTGCCAAGGTCGCAACGGAGTGCTCCGGGCTGGGCGCAAACATCGTTGATATTTCGCAGAGCGTATTGCGCGAGTATTTTGCCATGATAGTTCTCGTTGACATCGACGCTCTTTCCTGCGATTTCGGCGATTTCGTTGATAAGATGAGTGCTCTCGGCGAAGCAAACGGCTTGCGCATCGCAACGATGCACGAGGACATCTTCAATTCAATGCACCGCATCTGAGGAGCCGCGCATGCTAAGTATAAACGATATCCTTGAAACCATAAATATGATACGCGAGGAGAATCTCGATATCCGCACCATAACCATGGGCATATCGCTGATCGACTGCGCAGGTGACGATATAGGCGCCGTTTGCAACCGCGTTTACGATAAGATAACATCGCGCGCCCGCAGCCTTGTCTCCGTAGGCGACGACATCGAAAAGCAATACGGCATCCCGATAGTCAACCGCCGCGTTGCCGTTACGCCGATTTCTATCCTCGGCGGCCGTTTCTCGTCCGAGGACTATATCAAGCTCGCAAAGACCCTCGACCGTGCCGCAGATACTCTCGGTATCAACTTCATCGGCGGCTACGGCGCACTCGTTCAAAAGGGTTGCACCGTGGGCGAGGAACAGCTCATTGAATCAATACCTTATGCGCTTGCATCAACGGAGAGGGTCTGCTCCTCGGTCAACGTTGCGTCAACCAAGGCCGGCATCAATATGGACGCGATTCAAAAGATGGGCGATATCATCAAAAAGACCGCGGACCTGACTGCGGACCGCGATTCCATCGGTTGCGCTAAATTTGTCGTGTTTGCAAACGTTCCGGAGGACAACCCCTTTATGGCAGGCGCCTTCCACGGCGTTTCCGAGCCTGAATGTGTTGTCAGCGTCGGCGTTTCCGGTCCCGGTGCGGTCGCATCGGCGATCAAGCGCGTGGGCGACTGCAATCTCACCGAGATCGCCGAGACGGTCAAAAAGACCGCCTTCAAGATCACGCGCGTGGGTCAGCTCGTTGCGCTGGAAGCGTCAAAGCGTCTCGGCGTGCCCTTCGGAATCGTTGATCTGTCCCTTGCCCCCACGCCCGCAATCGGCGATTCTGTGGCGCATATTCTTGAAAACATGGGCCTTGAGACCTGCGGATGCCCCGGCACGACCGCCGCGCTTGCGCTCCTTAACGATGCGGTCAAGAAGGGCGGAGTTATGGCCTCCTCACACGTCGGCGGACTTTCCGGTGCCTTCATCCCCGTTTCGGAGGATGCCGGCATGATAAACGCCGCACGCATAGGCGCGCTTACGCTTGAAAAGCTTGAGGCGATGACGGCGGTATGCTCGGTCGGCCTTGATATGATCGCCATTCCCGGCGACACCACCGCCGCAACCATTTGCGGAATTATTGCCGATGAGATATCTATCGGAGTTGCCAATACCAAGACCACGGCTGTCCGCGTTATTCCGGCGGTCGGCAAGAAGGTGGGCGACGAGGTCGTGTTCGGCGGACTTCTCGGAAGCGCACCGATCATGCCTGTAAATACTTGTTCGCCTGCGGCCTTTATCGCGCGCGGAGGCAGAATCCCCGCGCCAATTCATAGCCTGAAAAACTGATGATCATTGATTTTCATACTCACGCGTTCTCCGAAAAGATCGCCGCGCGCACAGTCGAGGCGCTCAAGGCGAATGGCGAGCGCGTCAGCCACTATCCGATGCATGCCTGCACCGACGGCACCGCGCCCTCGCTTATTGAGGTCGAGCGGCACGCCGGAGCGGATATGGCTGTACTTCTGCCCATAGTCACAAAGCCGTCGCAGACCGAGACGGTAAACCGCGTTGCCCGCGAAACGAATGAAGCCGGCGGCTTTTTGCACTCCTTTGGCTCTGTGCATCCGCTCGACGGCGATGCGCCGGCGTGGCTTGACCGCCTTGCCGGGGAGGGATTTCGCGGTATCAAGCTTCATCCCGAATTTCAAGGGTACTACGCCGATTGCCCCGAGGCAATGGCGGTCTACGCGAGGGCGGAAAAGCTCGGACTTGTCGTGGTTTTACACGCAGGGTGCGATATTGGCTACGAGCCGCCCGTAAAGACCACGCCGGAGATGCTTCGCAGGGTCATTGATAAGCACCCCGACCTCAAGCTCGTTGCCGCGCATCTGGGCGGCTGGAAGATGTGGGATGACGTCTCAAAATACCTTGTCGGAACGCCCGTTTATCTTGACACGGCGTTTATTTCGGACTTTATCGACAAGTCCGTGTGCCGCGACATCATCTGCGCTCACGGCGCGCAGAGAGTGCTTTTCGGAAGTGATGCGCCCTGGGAGGATCCTGCCGTTACGCTTGACTTTATTCGTTCGCTCGGTCTTGACTTAAACGCGCAAAGAATGATCTGCGGTGAGAACGCCGCAAAACTTATCGGAGTTTTATAATAATATGGAAAGAAAAATATACGAAAACATTGTGACGGGAGAGGAACGCGCGCTTTACGGCTTGCGCGACTGTGACGTCATCAGCTGCCGCTTTGAGGGAGAGGAGGACGGCGAATCCGCGCTCAAGGAATGCCGCGGAATAAACGTTCGGGGGTGCGATTTTTCGCTTCGTTATCCCTTTTGGCATTGTACGGACTTCACGGTCAAGGATTGCAGGCTCGGCAAAGGCGTTCGCGCCGCGCTGTGGTATTGCAAAAACGGCACGCTGGAGGATACGCAAATACTTGACGTCAAGGCGCTTCGCGAATGTGACGGTATAACGCTCAAAAACTGCACGGCGGAATCAACCGAGTTCGGCTGGAGATGCAGGGGCGTACATATGGACCACAGCGAGGTCACCGGTGAGTATTTCCTCTTTGAGAGTCGCGATATCAAGATTGACCGCTTCACCCTGAACGGTAAGTATTCCTTCCAATACACGGAAAACGTTGAGATATCGGGTGCAACGCTTAACACCAAGGATGCTTTCTGGCATGCAAAGAACGTTACGGTTCGCGACAGCGTAGTAAAGGGCGAGTACCTTGCGTGGTATTCGGAAAACCTGACCTTCATCAACTGTCACATCAGCGGCACTCAGCCGCTCTGCTACTGCAAGGGTCTGAGGCTCATCAACTGCACCATGGACGGATGTGACCTTTCATTTGAGTATTCCGAGGTCGAAGCCGATATCAAGGGCGGGATACTTTCGGTCAAAAATCCGCTTTCGGGCAAGATAATCGCCGATGAGATCGGAGAGATCGTGCATGAGGGAAGCGTTAAGGAATGTCATTGCGAGATCGTAGTGAGATAAATGAGGAAACAGCGACTTCAACCGGGAAGTCGCTGTTTCCTTTTACTTATTTCTCAAGGCCGAGCTGCTCGAATACCATGGGGAACATGTTGGATTTTGCCTTACCCTCAGCCGCAAGGGAGGTGTACCTTGTGGTGTGGTGGGGGCAATGATCCTTGTATTCAAAGCCGGGAGTTGAGGGGGCCGCCCAATAAACGGCGTTGGTTATGATGCGCTGAACGTAGGGGTTATGGAAGGAGGGGCAGGTTTCGTGGCCGGGCTGGAAATAGAAGATCTTACCTGCGTCGCGCAGATAGGTCATGCCGGAGCGGAAGATGTAGCCGTCCTCGTACCAACCGCCGAAGATAAGCTCATTGGGCTGGGGAACGAAGAAAGGCTCGGCGTAAAGCTCCTCGGACTCAATGAAGAACTTTTCGGGAATGCCTGCGGCGATGGGATGAGTAGGAAGCATGTTCCACATGATCTCTCTCTGATTGCGTCCCCAGGTGAGATTGCCCATGGTGCCGACGATGGCGCGGAAGGGCTTGGAGTGATGCGCGGAGTGGAGGGCGATGAAGCCCATCTTACCCATGTAAACACGGCGCTGGATCTTGGTTACAAGCTCGTCCTTGACCTCGCCGTGTGCCATGTGGCCCCACCAGATAAGTACGTCGGTGTTGTCAAGCACCTCGGGAGGCAGACCCTGATCGGGATCGTCAAGTGCCGCTAACGTAACCTCGATATCCTCTTGCTTGGAGAGAAATTCGCCGATGGTAGCGTGCAGACCGTTCGGGTAGAGAGCTTTTGCTTCTTCATTGGTCTTTTCGTGTCTGAATTCGTTCCAGATTGTTACTCTGATCATTGTTGTATCTCCTTTTGGGATTTAGATTGTAATTATCATGCCGTCATAGGCAGGGGTGACTTTGTAGGGCGCGAGGAGCTTGATGCTGTCCTCCTGCGTGCCGTGGAGCGTGCGCGCCATGTGCGTGGCGTAGAACTTGCAGTCGTCCGCCACGGCGTGCCGGGCTTTTATGGTTTCGGTCATGATGCCTATCATGGCGGCGGATGTGTGACCGAAAATCCTGTCATCGCCGGGCGCGTGGCCTATCGTACATTCAAATATCAGGGCGTTCGGCGCATACTGCTTGATTCGGCGGTACGTGGGGTACATTATCCAGCCCGAATCCGAGCCGTAGAAGAACGAGCGCGTGCCCTTTTTGACGATGTAATTGAGCGGTACCTCGCCCACCTGCAGCTCGCCGTGGTTGGCGGGGCAGGGGACGACCTCGTAATCGCCGATAGTTTCCGGCACCTCAAGCGTAAGCGGCCTAAGCTCCGGAAGCCCCCGAGCGTCCTCGAGCTTCTTGAAAGCACCGGGATGTGCCCAAAATCGGACGGTAAAATCTGACTCGGCGGCAAGCCTTGCAAGCGATTCCGGGCATAAATGGTCGCCGTGCGAGTGCGTGAGGATGACGTTCTTTACATTTTTATATAGGTCGGGATTACCGCAATCGGCGGCAAATTCGTAGATCTGAGGTCCGGGATCGATCAGCAGGTCGCCGTCAACGAGTGCCGAGGAGAGTCTGCGATAAAGAGCGCCGGATTTGTATTTCGGACTCCAATCCGCCGCCCCCGTGCCGAGAAAGAGAAGTTCCATGCCGCGCCTCCTTAAAATGGTTTGTCGTTGTCTCGGATAAGCTCAAACTTTCCCGAACGGAGAACTTTGAGAAGTTGTTCGTTTGAGGTTATCGGCTCGTCGGTGATGATTCCACCGGCAAAGGCGCCCTCACGGGTCGTGTGATAGTCGCTTCCCGACGTTCCGAGGAGGCCAAAGCGTTCCGCCCAGCTGCGTGCGATGTCGTTGCGGCTGTCCTGCGTGGGATTGCCGTTGAATATCTCAATGCCGTCAAGCAACGTCGGGTTGACCACCTGCATGAAGTCACGGAAGGGGTGCGCCTGCAAGAACAGGAAGCCCTCTTTGCGCACGCGCTCGGATAAGACGGGTGTGGGCAGGTCGTAAATGTCCGGCGTTGAGCGAAGAGACTCTTCGGTTATTCCGTATATGAGGTAGTCGTTTTCGTCAATGTTCGAGCGAAGCTCACAGCCGAAAAGGATATTCAGCTTGCCGTCCGCCGCCGCTTTGAGATCGTGATAGCCGGACATGTAATAGTCGACCTTTTCCTGCCAGGGCAGACCGGAAAGATCGCCCATGCGCTTGTTTTTGTAGGTGAAGCGCGAGAGGTGGTTGGTCAGCACCACGGTTGAATAGCCGTGCGCGAGATATTCGCTCACTATCTCCTCGGGGTACGCGTTTCCGCATGCGGAAACGGGTGCCGAATGAGCATGCAATTCCGTTTTATATTTCATTTTTACGTCCTTCCCGGCCCGGTCATTGAAAATAGTCGTGGGTGCTTTCGATTGTTATGTTATGATAGTATGCGCGTAAAATCTGGTCGTACGTTGCGCCGGCCTTGGCGAGGTGAAGAATACCGTATTGGCTGGCACCGACGCCGTGACCGTAGCCCATGCCGGCAATGACGTAATTATCGGGACTTGACGCCGTGATGGTTTGGTAGATATCCTGAACCTCGGAAACGATGAGAAAGTCGCCGAAATTGGAAACCACGGTGTAGTAACCGTTTTCATCGGGCATTGTGGATACCGGAATGTCAACATCCGCGCCGGTTATTGTTGCGGTGCCCTCCTCTGTCTTAACGAAGAGCGCGTTTGCCGCGTCCTTAAGAGCCGTGCCGAGGTCGGTGAAGAACGAAAGGGAGGATACATCGGTCTTTTTGATGCCGTCCGAGGTGTAAACGCTTACCTCGCCGGAGCTTCCGCCGTTTAAGTTTATCACGCGGTTTTCAAGCACGTCGGTATAGCAATAAGTAAGCTCGCCCTTGGCTATGGTGAAGTTTGCCGAGCGGACGTACTGATATAAAAGTGTTGTTACGCTTGAGCATTTGGTTGCCGTTGCCGTATTGCCGTATTCGTCCACGCCCGTGAAGCTGTATATGTAGGGGGAATCGTCTGCGGTGTTATATGAGATATCAACGATTTCGTTGCCCTTGATTGCACTGTATCCGCGATTTTTGAAACAGGCGGCAAGCTCTTGGGGAGTTATCTCTTTCTGCCACGTAGCATAGCCGACGCTGTAGTAGTCCTCCCATGGAGTGGCTTGGTTGGGCAGGTAACCGAGCGAGCTGAGCCACACGTATTGCGAGCCGACGGTGTATCCGCCCTGTGACGATGAATACGCCGCGTTTACTATGGAGCCTTCGTAGGTCATGATCTGATTTTTCGTTGCCGCGACCGCATCCATAACATTCTGCGTGACGTTTTTGCGCCCTTGGTACACCTGACAGCATGACGAGGCACAGACATCGAAGCCGTAGGCTTTATTGTGACGGTTCAGGTTTGCCATTACGAATGAGCGCGCCATGAGCGCAAACGCTTTTTGCGCCTCGGCCGGCCACGAGGGGATTATCTCGTTCGGCAGAACGCCTTCGATATAGGACTGCAATCCCACGAGATTGATGAGCGTCAGTCCGTTATTGGAGCTTGAAAGATATCTTTTGAAGCAGAAAACGCCGTCGTAAAGCTGGCCGGTACCGGCGTATTTGAGATACGATTTTTCCGCACCGTCAATCTGAACTGCCGTGATGCCGGCATAAAAGTTTTCCGCGCCGGAGTATTCAAAAAGGATGGTGTCGTAGTCGGAATTCAAAAAGCATACGCTTGCGGATGTGGGGGAGGCAACGGAAACGTTGAAACCCTCCAGCTGTGCACCGACAGCCGCGGCGGCGGCATTGGCGTCCGAGTAGTTGGCAAAGGCTCCGATGCGCACAACGCGCGCACCGTCTATGTATGCGGCGAAAACGTGACCGTAATCGGCAAAAATAGCCGAGAGATCCGATAGGTTGTTCCATGCATTCCCGTCTGTCACGGAAAGCTCAACGTGATAGCCGCCGATATCGGTGTCCGCTTCCGTTGTTGCGATCTCGCAGGTCTGATAGCCAATCTTGAGGTTGGCGTCAACTACGGCGGCAATGTCGGTTTCATCAATGGTGTAGAGCGGTTCGTAACCGCGCTCCGTTTTTAATATTTGTGATTCGCCTACAACGAAGCCGTTGGGCGAGGTGAAGCTGTGCAGTGGTGATGCACTGCTTCCGTAGCGGATTCCGACGGCAATGCGAAAGTCATCCGATGTTGTGACTGTTTCAAACTCGTAGCTGTCCAGCGGAAGCGCATGCACCCCGATGGTAAAAACTATTGCCATGTAGATAACGCTGATCAGCATAAGTGCCGCCATAATTCCGGCGACAATCCTGAGCGCGAGCTTTTTTGCCGTTTCGCGTTTATTAGCCTTCGACAATTTTATAATTACCTCCTATTATGAAATACGCACCCTCATGCGCCGTTACGGTGACGCCCCTGCCGTCATTTCCGCCGCGCGGGATCATTATATGATGGAAGAGGGGGATACTCTCGCCGTTGTAAATATCCGTGCCGAGGGTCAGGTCGTTCAGTCCTTGCATGGTTCCGGCTTCAACAAAGGGTGAAACAGCAACCGCAGTACCCGAGCGAAGGATGAGCGAGAGGGTGTCGGATTCTTCGGCGGCTATGATCGTAGCTCCGTATGGGACGAAGACGGAGACGTATGTTTGACCAAGATCGTCGAGGATGGCGTTGAACTGATTTTGCAGATCGGCAAGTTCATTTTTCAGCTTGGCGATGTCTCCGCTGCTTGAGGTAAGCTGATTTACCTTGTATGTGAGTGTTTCAAGCTTTGTGGAAATGTCCGCAATCTGCTTGAAGTTGTTTTCAAGCATGAGAATGTCGTTTTTCGCTGCGGTAATCTGATTTTGAAGATTCGTAATGTCCGCTCCGAGGGAGGAAACGGAGGCGCTCAGTTCCTCATAAGATTTTGCAAGCTCGTTGATGAGGGAGAGATACTCGTTGCGCATGTTGGAAATATCGTTGCTGAGCTTTTCGTTCTCGTCTTTAAGCTCCTCATTCGACTTTTGAAGCGCTTCGATCAGAGCCATTATCTCGGCGAGCTGTTGCGAGCTGATGCCGTCATCCGTTTCTTCGCCGGAGCCGCCGCCGGATCCACCCGAACCCAATTCGAGAGCCGTAAGCCGTGCCTCGATTGAACTGATGGCATTTCTTATGTCTACAAGCACACTTTCAACGTACGCCTTCATGCCGGAAAGGGAAACGACGGGGTCCTGGGAACTGTCGTAGTTCACCGTTGCATAGACGACGAGCGATGACGTTGCCGCCAAAACGAGCGCAAGAATAACTATCAGGCTTCTTTTTATCTTAAACTTAAGCTTCATGTGTTTATCCTCAAATATCAATGCCTATTTGCATTTTGTCGATGTCCTTTTCGGCTAAAAGAACGGGTGTTGCCGGAATTTTGGTCTTTTTGTAGCCCTTGGTGGATTCGATCCTGTCGTCGAAGTGTGCCAGAACCTCACGAACCGTCGCGCCCTTCTTGAGCAGGATCAACTGAGAGCCTGCCGCGGTGCGCGTGGTCTTGAGGGGAAAGAGGGATGTCGATATGACGATGGCGCGATCGGCACTTGAGATGATGAGCAGTTCAAATGCATTTTTGTGTTCTTCAAAGATGCCGACGATGGGTGAGACCGTCGAGAACGCGCCCGTCATCTTGCGGCGCGTGCCCTTGACGGCGTATGCCGAGAGGGGAACCTTCACGCCCTTGCCGTTTTCAAAGACGAAGACCATGTTTCGCTTGTCGTCCCAATCCTTATCATCGCGGATGAATATCGGCTTTTCGCCGTCGTCGAATTTCAGCTTGGCAGGGAGGAATTCACCCATTTCGCTTGCTTTGCAAACGCCGAAATCCGATGCCTTGAAGCGGTAGAGTTGGGCTTTGTTGGTGAAGACGGCAAATTCGGAGATGTTTTCACCGTCAAACTCGGCAATGAGGCGGTCGCCGTCTTTAAGACGCTGTTCGTCGTTGCCGCGGAGCGATTTGTCCGTGATCTTCTTGAAGTATCCTTCTGCCGTGAGGAAGAAATGAGCAGTGAAATTTTCAATATGCTCCTCGGGACGGTAAACGTCAATGCTTTCCGCGTTTATAATGGTCGAGCGGCGAGGCTGACCGTACTTCTTCTTGATCTCGGCAAGCTGTTTTGCAATCAGGCGCTTCATCTTGATCTCGTCCGCAAGAGTTTCCTCCAGGTCAGCGATCTCGCCTTGAAGCGAATCTATCTCGTTGATGCGGTTGATCAGATATTCGCGGTTGAGGTAACGCAGCTTGATCTCGGCAATGTATTCCGCCTGCCTTTCGTCAATGGAGAAGCCCTTGCAGAGGTTTGAAATGACCTCGCTCTCCTTTTGCGTGTTGCGGATGATCTTTATCGCCTTGTCGATGTCGAGCAGTATTTTACCCAGACCGAGCAAGAGGTGGAGCTTATCCTTCTTTTTGTTAAGCTCAAAGGTCAGCTCGCGCGTCAGACAGCCCTTGCGGAAGTTTATCCATTCCTTCAAGAGGGGCAATACTCCGAGCTGAACGGGCGAGGAATTTATGATTACGTTGAAATTGCAGGAAAAATTATCCTCAAGAGCCGTTGACTTGAAGAGCTTGAGCATGACCTTGTCAGGCTCTGCGCCGCGGCGCAGGTCAAGCGTGAGCTTGAAGCCGGAGAGGTCGATCTCATCGCGGAAGTCAACCACGTCGCGAAGCTGATTTGACTTCATCATCTCCGCAATCTTTTTCATGATGATCTCAATGGTGGTCGAATAGGGGATCTCAAGGATGTCTATGCAGTTTGCCGCTTTATCGTAGCGGTATTTGGCGCGAATCTTGACCGGACCTTCGCCCGTTTCGTAAACGCGGCGCATGGTGTCGCGGTCGTATATTATCTCGCCGCCACCCGGAAAATCCGGTGCCGGCATGATATCGAGCAGCTCGTCCACCGTCAGCTTCGGAGATTTGAGAAGCGCGATTGTTGCATCGCAGACCTCCGAAAGATTGAAGGGCGCTATTCTTGAAGCCATACCGACCGCGATACCCATATTGGGCGTTACGAGAATGTTCGGGAAGGTCGTGGGGAGCAGAGCCGGCTCCTTCATGGTGTTGTCGTAGTTGTCGATCATTTCAACGGCATCCTTGTCGATGCCGACGAACAGCTCCGATGCAAATTTATCCAGCCTTACCTCGGTATAACGCGAAGCGGCCGTTGCCATGCTTGAGCTGTATTGCTTACCGAACGAGCCTTTGGAATCAACGAAGGGGTGGAGAAGCGCCGCATAGTCGCTCGTAAGACGCACCATGGTATCGTATATCGCGGCATCACCGTGGGGGTTCAGACGCATGGTCTGACCGACGACGTTCGCGCTCTTCGTCCTTGGACCGGAGAGCAGACCCATTTTATACATCGTATAGAGCAGCTTGCGGTGTGAGGGCTTGAAGCCGTCGATCTCGGGGATCGCACGCGAGACGATAACGCTCATTACGTAGGGCATATAGTTTTTTTCTATCGTTTCGGTTATGGGTTGATCCTTGGCAGGTGCAGGGGGAAGCGCCTCGGTGATTTCCGCTTTTTTCTTTCTTGCCATTTGTTACCTCAATAATATATGTCGGTCAAATTTTTTCAATTTTCATTTTCGGGATAAACGACCGTATGTGCGGCTGCACGGATTAGTCGGTTATAAAGTGCCAGGCCGAAGCCGTCGGTGGACGGCAGATTGGCATAAACGCATTCTCCATCAAGCGAATTGCATTCGCGGAGCGCGGAGAAAAGACGGTGAGCTTGAGCTTCAAGGTCATTGCGTTTGCCGATGGTGATAACGGCACCGCCGTCGAGCATTTCTGCCTGCTCGTCGTAGCAGATGATGATAGCGCCCTCTTTTTGCTTTTCGGCAAAGAAGGCAACGCGAGCTTCTTCGGAGCCGCCGACGAGGCTGAGGGGCTTATCGGGCGCATAGTGGCGGTATTTGGATCCGGGGCATATGGGGCGCTCGTTATCGGCGAGCTTGTGCAGGACATTGTCGCTGACCTCGACCGCGGAGCAGACACAGCAAAGCGCGTCGTAGGTGACCGCGCCGGGGCGCAGAAGTACGAGGCTGTCTTCTCCCGTGAGCTTAACTATGGTGGATTCAACGCCGAATGCGCAATCGCCGCCGTCGATGATGCAGTCAACTCTGCCGTCGAGGTCCTCGATGCAATGGGCGGCACAGGTAGGGGAGGGCTTGCCCGAAATATTTGCCGACGGTGCGGCAACGGGCAGGCCGCAAAGCTCTATGAGCTTATTTGCAACGGGGTGAGCGGGACAGCGTACGGCAACGCTGTCAAGACCGCCCGTTACCGTGACGGGTATGGTATCCTTTTTCGGAAGAATGACGGTCAAAGGACCCGGCATGAAATGGCGCGCAAGGCGGTAATAGAGCTTGCTCGTTACCGCGTAAAGCTCGACGTCCTCCGGCTTTGCTATATGAATTATAAGAGGGTTATCCGAGGGGCGACCCTTTGCCGCGTAAATTTTTCGTGCGCTCTCGCTGTGGGTCGCATCGCCGCCGAGACCGTAAACGGTCTCGGTCGGGAAAACGACGGTGCCGCCGCGGCGCAGTAGCTCCGCCGCAGGCGCGAGCTTGTCAATACTCGGATTTTCCGGGTCAACTTTGATGAGTAATGTTTTCATAATCCGTCCGTATTTTTGAATGAAATAACTGTTGCCATGCATAAAGCACGGTAAACATGCCGCAGTACCTTTATTTTTCTTCGCCTCGCAGGCGCTCTGCGGTGTCGGCAGCTATCAAGGCATCGATCATTTCGCCGATATTGCCGTCAAGGAATGTATCAAGGCTGTGGAGCGTCAAGCCGATACGGTGGTCGGTGACGCGGTTTTGAGGATAATTGTAGGTGCGAATCTTTTCGCTTCTGTCTCCGCTTCCCACCTGCGAGCGGCGCGCACCGGCAATGGCGTTTTCCTGCTCGGTGCGCTTTATGTCGTAGAGCTTAGCGCGGAGCATGGCGAGCGCCTTATCCTTATTCTGGAACTGCGAGCGCTCCTGCTGGCATTCTATGACGATGCCCGTCGGCTTGTGGGTCAGGCGAACGGCGGATTCGGTTTTGTTGATATGCTGACCGCCTGCGCCGCTTGATTTGCAGGATTCAAACACGATATCCGAGGGCGCGATCTCTACTTCGACCGCATCCGCCTCGGGGAGAACGGCTACCGTTGCCGCCGAGGTGTGTATGCGACCCTGGGATTCCGTTTCCGGCACGCGCTGAACGCGGTGAACGCCGGATTCGAACTTGAAGCGCGAATATGCGCCGTCACCCTCAATGGAGAAGGTTATCTCCTTGTAGCCGCCGCGGTCGGTCTCGTTTGCGCTTGCAACGGAGATCTTAAAGCCGCAGGTGTCACAGTACATGCAGTACATGCGGTAGAGAACGGCGGCAAAGAGCGCGGCCTCATCGCCACCCGTGCCGGCGCGGATCTCAACGATGACGTTTTTGTCGTCGTTCGGGTCACGCGGCAGGAGAAGCACCTTGAGCTTACCCACGGAATCCTCCATGGTCTGCTTTGCGCATGTAAGCTCCTCTTCGGCAAGCTCGTGCAGGTCTGCGCTGTTGCGGTCGTCAAGCAGGGCGCGCGCATCTTCTGCCGACTGCCGAGCGGCAAGGTAGCGGCGGTATTCGTCGATAATGGGGGTTAAGTTCTTATATTCCTTGAGCAGCTTCGTATAGGCTTCGATATCCGAGATCACGTCGGGGTCTTCAAGCGAGCGCGAGATCTCGGAATACTTTTCGTTTAATTTGGCAAGTCGCTCAAGCATGGATCAATAGCGGTTGAATGCAGAGAAGCCGCGGTGTGCCTCGTAGAGGTCGACCTTTGAGATGACCTCGTAGGGCGCGTGCATTGCAATGACCGGAACGCCGAGGTCAACGACCTCGATATTATGCTTGGAGATGAACTTTGCAACGGTTCCGCCGCCGCCGAAGTCAACCTTGCCAAGCTCGCCTGCCTGCCAGACGACGTCGTCCTTTGCCATCATTGCGCGC
Organism: Eubacteriales bacterium; assembly: GCA_051867815.1. Taxonomy (GTDB): domain Bacteria; phylum Bacillota; class Clostridia; order Oscillospirales; family CAG-272; genus CAG-390. The sequence goes on from JBJDZD010000141.1 coordinate 26,915, forward strand.
AAGCGGCCGATATACTCTGCGGATGCATCGTTCGTTCCGCCCTTGCCGCGCGAGCCTGTGTATTTGGTGAGAACCACGCCGCAGGACAGGAGGGAGGAATTGCGCTTTTCAAAAGCATCGCCGAAATTGGGGTCAAACGCCGCGGAAACATCGGCGGAAAGGCAGATGGAGGCGTTGCGAACAGCCGCCGGGCATGCGTTCTGCGAGCGGCAGATGGCATCGATGAGATCAAGGATGAGGTCGCATTGCATGCCGGTGTTGCCGTCGCTGCCCGTTTCTTCTTTGTCCGCGAGGATGCACATCATCGTGTGAGGCGTGCCGGCCTTGAGGGCCTCAAACATGGCGGTCATTGCAGGGTAAGCGCAAACTCGGTCGTCGTGGCCGTAGGCGCAGATCATGGAGCGGTCAAGACCGACGTCGCGCGCATTTCCGACAGGGACTGCGCTAAGCTCTGCGGAGAGGAAGTCCTCCTCGCAAATGCCGTACTTTTCATTGAGAATGCGCAGAACGTTGAGCTTTATGCCGTCCGCCTCGTTGACCAGAGGACGGCTGCCGACGAGGAGATTGAGCTTTTCGCCCGGGATGGCTTCGCCGAGGGGCTTGCGGTCGTCGTTGTGGCCGAGGTGGGGGAGAAGGTCGTTGATGTAGAGAACGGGGTCGGTTGCGTCCTCACCGATGGTAACGGTAACGCTCTCGCCGTCAGCCTTAACGACTACGCCGTGGAGCGCAAGGGGAGTTGCCACCCATTGATACTTTCTGATACCGCCGTAGTAATGGGTTTTGAGGAACGCCATGCCGCTGTCCTCGTAGAGAGGAACCTGCTTGAGGTCGATCCTGGGCGAGTCGATATGAGCCGCCGAGATGCGTATGCCCTCGTTAAGCGGCTCCTCGCCGACGGAGAAGAGGAAGAGATTCTTTCCGCGGTTGTTGTAGTAATACTTACCGCCCTTCGCGATCTCGTCGCCGAAGGCGTAAGGAACGAAGCCCTCCGCTTTTGCAAGCTCGATGGCGGCATGGACCGCTTCGCGCTCGGTCTTGGCATCGTCGAGGAATTTAGCATATCCTACGGCGTATTCGTAAGCCTTTTCGATGTTCGCTTCCTCGCGGCGCTCGTAAACGGTCTTTTTCTTGTAGAGAAGCTCGCGCGCGGCTTCTGCGGATGTTTTGATTTCGCTCATTTTATTTATTCTCCTTGGTAAATTAATTTTGATTTTATGATCAGTTTGCCGATTCGTAGAGATCGCGGTATATCTCAACGGTCTTTTCAAACTGTTTTACATACTTCTCCGTGTCACGGTCGGGAATGACGGCGAGCTTGCCCTCACTGTCGAGGTATTCCGCATTTGAAAGCCAAGCGTCGACGGTATCCTCGCCGATATACAGGGCGGCGTAAACGGCGCGCCAGCTTTGGTATTTGATAAAAAGCTTCGAGAGCTTGTATGTACCGATGTCGATGTTAGTAGCAGGCTCGAAGAGCAGACCGGGGTCCTTGTATTTGCCCAGCTCGTCGGCAAGTCTGTTATATTCCTCACGCGTGAGCTGCATCAGACCGATGCCGCCGTCCTCGCCTTCAAGCCCGGAATCGTAGTCACTCTCAATCTTAATGGCAGAATAGATAACGGAAACCGGAACGGCGTATTCATAATACGAGGCGATGACGGTGTCGTTGTATTTGCGAGGATATTCTTTAAGTCGGTACTGCGTGAACAGGGTATCATAAAGAAAGGCACAGCCGACTGAGAGCAGGATAATGATTATGACCGCTAAGGGGTTGAGTAATTTCTTTTTCATTTGTTCAGTGTATTGAGAATTTTTTCTGCTTCGGCGCTGAGAGCTTCGGTGTCGCCGCGGTTGACGACCGTGAAGTCCGCGCGGGATGTGTAAAAGCTGTCGGGGGGCGCCGCCGCCATTCGCGCGCGAAGCGTCTCGACGGGACGGCCGTCACGCGCACACAGACGTGCAAGACGCTCGTCGGGCGGAGCGATCAGGGCAACGGTTACGTCACATTCGCTCTCATAGCCGGCCTCAAAAAGCAGTGGAGCGTCGACGATGGCGTGCTTGCGGTCGGTCGCGGCGATTGCCTTGCGAACCTCGGCAAGAACATAGGCGTGTGTCAGCTTGTTAAGCCGCTCACGGCTTTCCTCCGCACCCGGTGCGAAAACGATCTGCGCAAGTGCCGGGCGGCAAAGGCTTCCGTCGGCGTTCAGTATGGCGTCGCCGAACATCTTTGCAAGCTCACGCGTGCATTCGGAGGGAGTGTCAACGAGGGAATGATATATCTTATCACAATCGAGGTGCAGGCATCCCATGTCCTCAAGATACGAGCAAAACAGCGATTTTCCGGCACCGCTGGGACCGGTTACTCCGATTATTGCCATGTTTTCACTCTCTTTCCTGAATTTGCACGAATTTCTGCATTATATTATAATACATAGTATATTATAGCACAATCGGTATAAAAATGCAAGCATTTTTTAATTTTACATTTAACTGTTGCAAAACGGAAAAATATGTTGTATAATATATTGTGAGAAAATGTTGGAGTATTGTAATGAGAAAATATAAATGGCTGCTTTTTGATGCAGACGAGACCCTGCTTGATTTCAAGCTCGCGGAGGCAGAGGCGATAAAGGCTACCTTTACGGCGTTCGGCCTGCCGACGGAGTACGAGTACATTGACACATACAGCAAGATCAACGACGGGCTTTGGAAGATGCTTGAGCGCAGGGAAGTCACAAAGGAGCGCCTTAAGGTGGAGCGTTTTGAGAGATTTTGCGAGCATTACGGCTTCCCTCCGATGGGCAGGGAGCTTGCGGATGCGTATTGCGGCAATCTCGGTCGACAGACTGCCCTTATCGACGGTGCGGAGGAGGTCTGCCGTGTACTCTCGGGCAAATATAAAATGTATATTGTAACAAACGGAATATATTCTGTTCAATCCGCGCGCCTCGGCAGCTGTGCCATCAAGGATTACTTTGAAAAATGCTATATTTCCGACGAGATCGGTTGCGAAAAGCCCTCGCGTGGCTTCTTTGATGCCGTGGCGGCGGATATTCCCGGCTTTGACGTTTCGCGTGCGCTCGTCATCGGCGATTCGCTGACCTCGGATATCAAGGGCGGCTCGGATTACGGTATGGACACCTGCTGGCTCAACAGAAGCGCCAAGAGCGCTCCCGAGGGCATGAATATTACCTATATCATCAAGGATATCCGCGATATTCTTGACATTCTGGAGTAAAAATGAACTGCATTTCTTTGCTTGATAAGTTGAATATCGAATATGTCAAAGATCTCTCACTTGCGACGAAATCAAGCTTTCGCATCGGCGGAGCGGCGGATATCGCCGTTTTTCCGCGAACGGAGAACGAGCTTGCCGCGGCCGTCCGCGCAGTCCGTGAAAGCGGACTGCCACTGCTCGTGGTCGGCAACGGCTCGAATATCCTTTTTGAGGATGGAGGCTACCGCGGCGCGGTGGTCTTTACCGAGAAAATGAATGAAACGCTCGTTTGCGGCAACAGTATTATTGCAGGTGCCGGCGCGTCATTTACCGCGCTTGCGCTCACGGCAAAAAACGCCTCGCTCTGCGGCCTTGAGTTTGCATACGGAATCCCGGGAAGCGTTGGCGGCGCAGTCGTTATGAATGCCGGAGCATACGGCGGAGAAGTGGCGCAGGTCATTGACTCCTGCCGCGTCTACGATGCACAAACGGACGAGTTTTTAACTCTTTCAAAGGACGAAATGAAGCTCTCATACCGCCATACGGTGTTTAGCGAAAATAAAGATCTCATTTGCCTTTCGGCGGAATTTACCCTCAAAGAGGGTAACGCCGACGTAATAGATGCGAAAATGCGCGAGTTGATGCAGAGAAGGCGCGATAAGCAACCACTTGAATATCCCAGCGCAGGCAGCGTTTTCAAGCGGCCGGCTCCGGATCTTTTCGTTGGTAAGATGATAGAGGATTCGGGGCTTAAGGGCTTGACTGTGGGCGGCGCCCGGGTCTCCGAAAAGCATGCCGGATTTATAGTAAATATCGGTGGTGCGACTGCCGCCGACGTGCTTGAGCTGATTTCTCGCGTGCAGGCGGTCATAAAGTCAAATTACGGCGTGGAGCTTGAATGTGAAGTGCGCCGAGTGGGTGACGGGCGATGACCTTTACGGAAAGAGTACGCGCAGAGCTTGTGCAGTCGCTGTGCCACTCCCAATGCTGTCGCAGAGCCGCTCTTTGCGGCATCCTCATAAATGCGGATTGCTCGCCCGACGGCGGCATTTACGCCAAGCTTTCCGATAAAGGTACCACGGAGCTGATGTTAAAGCTCCTGCGCGAGAATTACGGCAGGGAGGCTTGTGCGGAATACTCCAACAGCTACGGCAGAACTACTGCCGAGGTCGGATTTACCTCGGAAAAGCTGGCGGACAAGCTTCGCGAATTTTCCTTCGGAAGCGAGATAACTTTGTTTAAGTGCAAGGACTGCAAGTCCGCGTTTTTTGCCGGCTTGTTGCTTTCCGCGGCCAATTTTTCAAATCCCGAGCGCGAATCGCGCATGGAAATACGCATAAATGACCCTGTACGCGCCGAGAGCGTGCGTCGTCTCTTCGCCGATATCGGCCACGAGCCGAGAGTTTCCGACAGGGACGGCATATCCTCCCTCATTTTCAAGCGTAGCGAGGACGTTGAGGATATTCTCACGATTTCCGGCGCAGGCACATCCTCAATGGAACTGATGCAGGGAAAGCTGATGCGCGAATTTCGCGGTAAGATCAACCGTGACTCAAATTGCGAGTTCGGAAACATCGGCAAGACCGCGGCGGCGGCAAACGCGCAGATAGAGGCAATAAGATATCTGCGCAACAGCGGCCGCTTCGATCAGCTTCCCGACGAGCTTAAGGAAACGGCAACTCTGCGAGAGGAGGAGCCGGATATGTCCCTTTCCGACCTCGCGGCGAAGCATTGTCCGCCGATTACGAAGTCGGGGCTTAATCACAGGCTCAAAAAATTGATGGAATTAGCGGAAAAATAAACTGAAAGGTGCCAAAAATGGGCGATTTCGTTCATCTTCATCTGCATACCGAATACAGCTTGCTTGACGGCGCGTGCCGCATCAAGGATATCCCCGAGGCAGTTATTGCGGCGGGGCATTCTGCCGTTGCAATGACGGATCACGGTGCCATGTACGGTACCATGCAGTTCTACCGAACCTGCAAGGCGAAGGGTATCAAGCCGATAATCGGATGCGAGGTCTACGTTGCTCCCGGCTCGCGATTTGAGCGTATTGCCGGCCGCGAGGGCGGCTCGCACCACCTCGTCCTTCTCTGCGAGAACGAAACGGGCTACCGCAACCTCACCTACATGGTCTCAAAGGCGTTTACTGAGGGCTTTTATTCCCGTCCGCGCGTTGATCTTGAACTGATTCGCCACCATTCGGAGGGGCTTATTGCGCTTTCCGCGTGCCTTTCGGGCGAGATACCGTCCGCGCTTTGCGCAGGCGACCGCGAAAGGGCGGAGAATATCGCCAAAACATATAAACAGATATTCGGAAAAGACCGTTTTTATATCGAGCTTCAAAACCACGGTATAGCCGAGCAACGTCAGATACTGCCGGAGCTTTACGCGCTTGCAAAGGAGCTTGACATCCCCGTGGTCGCCACCAACGACGTCCACTATCTTCGCAAAAGCGATGCGCGCGCGCAGACGGTGCTGATGTGTATTCAAACCAACACGACGATGGCGGACGGCGGTCGTCCCGGCTTTGAAACGGAAGAATTTTATTATAAATCCACCCTTGAAATGGAACGCCTTTTCGGCGGCTTTGAGGGCGCAATCGAAAATACCGTAAAGATTGCCGATATGTGCAATGTTGAGCTTGAGCATGAGGGATATGTTCTGCCGACTTTTCCGCTTAAAGATGGCGAAAATGCGGCGGATGTGCTTCGCTTGCACACCTATGAGGGGCTTGAGCGCTTGGCAAGCGCAGGCAGACTTCCTGCAGAGGGTTATACCTTTGAGGACTATATGAAGCGCGCCGATTACGAGCTTGACGTCATTCATTCAATGGGCTACGACGACTATTTTCTCATAGTTGCGGACTACGTCGGCTTTGCCAAGGGCGCGGGCATTCCCGTCGGCCCCGGCAGAGGCTCGGGATGCGGAAGTCTTGTGGCTTGGTGTACCTCGATCACGGACATTGACCCATTGCGCTTTGATCTTTTTTTCGAGCGCTTCCTGAATCCCGAGCGTGTAAGCATGCCCGACTTTGATATCGACTTCTGCTACAACCGCCGCGACGAGGTGCTGGCTTACGTAAAGGAAAAATACGGCGAGGATCGCGTTTCACAGATAATTACCTTCGGTACGCTTGCCGCACGTGCCGCCATACGCGATTGCGGCCGCGCCCTCGGCATGAGCTATGCCGAGGTGGACGAGATCGCAAAGCTGATACCGCGCGAGCTTGACGTCACCATAGAACAGGCGATGGTCGTCCCGGCACTCAAGGAAAGATACGATTCATCGGATGATATCCGCGAGCTGATCGATACCGCACGCCTCTTGGAGGGCATGCCGAGAAATGTTTCCGTGCATGCCGCCGGTGTCGTTATAACCGAGCGTCCGGTCCTTGAGTATCTGCCGCTTGCCGTTTCCAACGGCGCGGTCGTAACGCAGTTCGACATGGACACGGTCGCCTCGCTCGGACTTCTCAAATTCGACTTTTTAGCACTTCGGTATCTTACGATAATTGACGATGCCGTCAAGCAGATCAGGGAAAAAGACCCGGATTTTGACCTTGAAACGGTCGATATTTCCGATAAAAAGACCTACGAGCTTATCTCCACGGGTCAAACGAGCGGCGTGTTCCAGCTGGAGTCATCGGGCATGAAGTCGATGCTTACGAATCTTTGCCCCGAAAGTATAGATGATATCCTTGCCGCCATTGCGCTGTACCGTCCGGGACCGATGGAGTCGATTCCGAAATACATTGAGGGCAAGAACGCGCAGGATAAGGTCGAATACGCGCATCCCCTGCTTGAGCCGATATTGCGCCCGACCTACGGCTGTATCGTTTACCAAGAGCAGGTAATGAATATTTTCCGTACCGTTGCCGGTTTCTCCTTCGGCCGTGCGGACATCGTCCGCCGCGCCATGTCAAAGAAAAAAGCCTCCGCGCTTGCCGCGGAGAGGGATAATTTCATTGACGGAGCGGCACGGCGCGGTGTTGACCGCGAAACGGCGGAGAAGCTTTTCGAGGATATGTCGAGCTTTGCTTCATACGCCTTCAATAAGAGCCACGCGGCGGCGTACGCCATGCTTTCTTTCAGAACCGCGTACCTCAAAGCGCACTATCCGAGGGAGTATTTCTCGGCTCTGCTGACCTCCGTTCTCGGCAACGCGGATAAGATTGCGGAGTATATTGCGGAGGCAAACAAATTCGGTATCCGTGTTCTGCCGCCGGACATAAATCGCAGTATGCTTGATTTCCATGTAAGCGGCGATGATATAACTTTCGGTCTGCTTGCGCTGAAAAACGTCGGCAGGCAGTTCGTCGAAAGACTCATCCTCGAGCGCATCGACCGTCCGTTTGCCTCGTTTTCGGAGTTCCTCGAGAGAATGGCGGACGGCGACCTCAATCGCCGCATGGTCGAGTCGCTTATCAAGGCAGGAGCGTTTGACAGCCTCGGTGTATACCGTTCGAGATTGCTTGCAACGCTTGACGAAGCGCTTATGGCAATATCACGCAAGAGCCACGGCAATATTGCCGGGCAGATGGATATGTTCTCAATGTCGGAATCCGATATCGGGGGCGGCGAGAGCATAGTTTATCCGCAGATACCGGAGCTTCCGACCAAGGAGCTGCTTTATATGGAGCGCGAGGTCGCCGGGCTGTTCTTCTCGGGACATTTGCTTGACGGCTACGGCCTTCATATCAAATCGCTTGAGCCTTTGAGCATTTCCGAAGTCACCGGCGGTGAGGATGATGACGAGGACGCATCTCTTGCGGACGGAACTAAGGTGACCCTTTGCGGCATCATTTCATCCGTAACGCAAAAAACGACCCGTAAGGGCGGCAGTATGGCTTTTGCCACCCTTGAGGATCGTTCCGGCTCGCTGGAGCTTGTCATATTTTCAAAGCAATATGAAGCATACCGCAGGCATATCGAGGAAGACAACGCCGTTTGCATAACGGGTACCGTTTCACGCCGCGAGGGCGAGCGAAGTAAGATTATCGTCAACTCCGCCGCCATGCTTCTGACCGACGAGGAGTTCGGACGCAGAAAGGCGGAGCCGTCGAAGCAGGCTCGCCCGGCACAAAATGCGCCGCAAGGTGCGTCGACACCACGATCTGCACCCGTTAAGCCGCCGTCCGTCGTCTATATCCGAGTGCCCTCGAGAGCATCCGAGATATACAAAAAATGCGAGAACATCGTTGAGATCTTTGAAGGCCTCACTCGCGTCAGCTTTTATTTCGCCGATACCAAGAAGTACAGCGAGTATCCGCACGGAATCGATATATCCGATACCGCGATAAAGGAGCTTAAAAGGCTCGCGGGAGACGATTCGGTCGTCACGAAATAATATCGTAGACGGCACTCATTGCCTTCTCAAAATCCGAAAATTCTATTCCTTTTTGCAGTAAATCTCTGTCTTTTTCGTGCAGGTCGTTTTCGTTGATTATGCGCTCGTAGAGCTTGTCCTCGCCGCGGCTGACGACGAGCCTGCCATCCTTGAGAATGAGAACGAAGTTCTGCGGTGCGGGCTGTGCCGTGTCGTCCTGCTCCGAACTTTCGGCGGCCTTGGATGTTTCATCGGCTTCGGCGGTCTCAGTTTCGGGATCGCCGCCCCCTGTCGGAACGGCGGCGGTGCTGTCCGGCGTGTCGCTATACTCCGAAACGGGAAGGGTCGTTTCCGTGCCGCCCTGCAACCCGTGGCTGTATGCCCTTGCAACCGTGAAAACGGCAAAGGCGGAAACGATCAGCGCGACTATGGAAATGCACACAAAGGTGATAATGAGGCTTTTACTCTTCATTTTTGATCCTTTTACAAATTTTTTTGCTTACGCTGAATATATTATCGACCGATATTCATAAAATATTCAAAAATGTATGATAATATGGTAGCACACACATTTTACGATAACGGAGTAACCAAATGTCAAATAAAAAAATAAATTGGGGAGAAGAACTGAAAACAGCCGGCAGGGCAGGCATTTCGGGCGTCGGAAAATTCTTTCAGATACTCGCAAACGTGCTGATAACCATCCTGCTGATAATTGCACTGACGGGTATTTTGGTCGTTTGTGCCTTTTCGGTGTATATAAACAACTATGTTGAGACCGAAATAGACGTTGAGCTTTTCAAAATGGACAACGTCACAGGCTCCACAACCACTCATATTTACCGTGTTGAATACGATACTCTTCTTGACCGCATCAATCGCAACGGCACAATAGTTGAAATGGATTCTGAGGCAGACAAGCAGTTGCAGGGTGAGGTTGACCAGACCTATGTTACGCTTGACAAGATCCCGGATAACATGGTCAATGCAATAATCGCCATTGAGGACAAGCGCTTCATGACGCACAGCGGAGTTGACTGGCGCCGCACCGTCGGTGCCGGCTTGACCTTCTTCACAGGCGGCGGTTACGGCGGCTCCTCCATCACGCAACAGCTTATCAAGAATGTTACGGGCGAGGACGATTACTCCATTCAGCGTAAGATCCAGGAGATCTTCTGGGCGCTCGATCTTGAAACCAAGATGGATAAAGAGGAAATAATCGAGCTTTATCTTAATATCGTAAATTTCGGCCACGGTTCCAACGGCGTTCAGGCGGCGGCTCACAATTATTTTTCCAAGGATGCCTCCGAGCTAACTCTTATCGAGTGCGCGGCGATAGCCTGCATCACGAAAAACCCGTCATATTACGACCCGGTATATTATCCCGAGCATAATGCGAAAAGACGAAACGTAGTTCTTTACGAAATGTACGAGCAGGGTCTTATCACCTACCGCGAATATGACGAAGCGCGCAATCAGGAGCTTGTCCTCAACGTTCCCGGAAGCGACGCTCCCGACACGGACGAGGATACCTCGGGCGTCAATTCGTGGTATGCCGACATGGTAATTGAGGACGTAATAGACGACCTCATGGAAAAGTACAACTATTCGGAGAAGATGGCAGCCATTCTCGTATACAACGGCGGCTTGAACATCGTTTCCCTCGTTGACCCCGATATTCAGAAGGTGCTGGAGGATGCTTTCCTTGACGACAGTAACTTCCCCGAGGATAAATCGGGTATAAAGGCGCAATGCTCCGCCATTGTGATCGACCCGTATACGGGTGACGTCCTCGGCGTCGTGGGCGCAAGGGGAGAGAAAACGGCAAACCGTATTCAGAACTTTGCCACGATGACCAAGCGTCCTCCCGGCTCGGCGATCAAGCCCTTGTCGGTTTATGCTCCGGCGTTTGAAAAGGGCTTGCTGACATGGTCGACCGTTATGGAAGATACTCCGCACAGCTATCCCGGTAATAAGGCGTGGCCCAAGAACTCCTATAATCTCTATGCCGGATACGTAAACGCCAAATACGTCATTCGCCGTTCTACCAACACCACGGCAGTCAAGATGGTTGAGAAGGTCGGACTGCAGAATGCTTTTGATTTCTGTTACGATACGCTCAATATGAAGAGCATGATCGAGTACGGTGAGCTTTCGGACGGTACGCCCTATACCGACGTCGGCCTTGCCTCTCTCGCGCTCGGACAGCTCAACTACGGCGTTACCGTTCGTGAGATAACCGCGGCTTACTCCATTTTCGTAAACAGCGGCATATACAGCAAGCCTAATTCCTACCTTAAGGTCACCGATGCAAACGGAAACGTACTGCTTGAGAACGGCTACGAGGGCACGGTTGCAATCTCCGAGGAGACCGCGTCGCTTATGACCATGCTGCTTGAGAGCGTTCCGAGAACCGGAGGTACTGCGTCGGCGTTGACCTTCGACAGCAAGTACGATATCGACGTTGCCGGTAAGACGGGTTCCGCAGGTGACTATTACGACAGATGGTTCATCGGCTTTACTCCCTATTATCTCTGCGGCGTATGGTACGGCTACGAATATCCCAAGTCTATCAGCGCATCGTCAAACCCCTGCCTGAAGGTATGGGATGCCGTCATGGGAAAGATCCACGAGGATCAGGTCATTGCAAAGATGCAGCCGGGCGACAAATATCTTGAATTCAACGTATCAAACAATCTCGTTCAGTGTACCTTCTGCAGGGATTCCGGACTTCTCATGAGCGAGGTCTGCTCCCACGACCCGCGCGGAGACCGCTCGGAGACGGGTTGGTTTATCAAGGGTACGGAGCCTACCGAATACTGCGATACCCACATCATGGTCGACTACGACTACGTTGAGAAGTCGATCGCGTGCGAGTGGTGTCCACCCGAAAACATCACTCAGGTCGCACTCATCAAGGTTGACCGCAAATTCCCCATAAACGTAGCCGTTTACGATGCTCAGTATGGATATATGGAGCTGCCCTTCGACGTTATGCCGTATTCAACCGTATATTATCCCTATTACTTCAATTTGGGCGGCAAGGATTATTACGTCGGCTACACCTACGGCTATGTTCAATACAACAAGACTTGCTTAAAGCATTTCGACAGGCAGGCATGGAAGGATAAGGTCGCCGAGATAATTGCAGGCGCGAATACGACTGCTCCTTTGCCGGAGACCACGGTGACACCGTCCGGTCTAAGTATAAGCCCGGAGAATTTGTTTACTTTTACCAAAAAGTACAAATGGTAAAGTGAAATTTTCAAAAACCATTGACAAAACCCTTTCTTGGATGTATAATAATGATACCACATCATGCTATGGAGGAAAAAACAGTATGAAAAAGTTTTTTGCAATGACTCTCGCGGTTATTATGCTCGCTATGTGCTTCGCATCCTGCGCACCTGCGGAAGTTGATAACAGAATCAAGGTAACCATCAACGTAAGAGACCTTCCCACAGAGGATGACCCCGACGGCGTTTACTTCCTTAAGACACCGTCAGACGTTGATTTCAAGGTAGATCCGGAAACAAAGCTTCTTGACGCTCTTACCGCTCTTTGCGCGGAGAGAGAGGGCGCATCCTATGAGGTGTCCGCAATCACCGGCGAGTTTATCAAGTTCGTTTACGGCTCGGAAACGCTTGAAGGAGAAACCAAGAAGTTAGCCGAGGACAAGGAAGCAAACAAGACCCAGTACGTCATAACCCAGTTCGTCGTTACCGTAAACGGTACCGCGCTTAAGAACGAGGACATTGCAGGCTATGTTCTTCAAGACAACGACGTCGTTGAGATCCGTCTTACCGAGGGCGAACCTTTCTGGGAGAATAACTGATAATTTCCAATAACAAAAGACCCGAACCGAGCCGGTTCGGGTCTTTTGTTAATCAAGGCAGATTATTCCGCCGCCCAGGAGGTCGTCGCCGTCAAAGAAAACGGCGGACTGACCGGGGGCAGGTGCCCGCTGTGGGCTTTCAAACTCAATGAGCGCCCTGCCGCCGCCGAGGGAGGTGACGGTCGCACGCCCCGGCTTCTTTGTATAGCGAAGGCTGACGCTTGCCGTGAAAGGCGTATCGGGAAGGTCGCCGGCAAAATAGCGGCAGTTTTCGGCATACACTCGCGTGCGGTACAGCTCGTTCTCGCGGCAGAGGACGATGTTGCCGCTTTCGCCGTCAATGCTCCTGACATATAGGGGTGTGGGCGCGGAAATGCCAAGCCCTTTGCGCTGACCGACCGTGTAAAACAGAATGCCCCTGTGCGTGCCGAGAATATTGCCGCAGATGTCGGTGAAGGAGCCGGTCTTCGGCTCTTTTTTTGACCTTTCGCGCACAAAATCGCCGCAACCGATGCCCTTTATGAAGCATATATCCTGGCTGTCGGGAGAGGATGCCGAGGGGATGCCGAGCTTCGATGCAAGTGCGCGTATTTCGGGCTTCGTCATGCCCGAAAGAGGGAATAAGAGGCGCAAAAGAACGTCTTCGCCGAGCATATACAGAAAATAGCTCTGATCCTTTGCTTTATCCGTCGCGGCGGTGATGACGGGATGCCCGTCGCGCCGACCGACTGAGGCGTAATGCCCCGTAGCGATATACTCACAGCCAAGCTCGTCCGCCGCCCGAAGCAGGCCGGGAAATTTGACGAAGCCGTTGCAAAGAACGCAGGGGTTGGGAGTGCGACCGCGCTCGTATTCCGCAACGAAAGGCGAGAGAACAAATTTCTCAAAGTCCGCTCGCATATCAAGGGTTATATGTGGTATTCCGATGGCATCCGCCACCTTTTTGGCGTTTGCGGCATCCTTTTCGTGAATGTCGTGCATGATGAGCGTTGCCCCCGTGACCTCGTAGCCCGATTGCATAAGGAGCACCGCGGCAGTACTGCTGTCAACGCCTCCGCTCATTCCGATAAGTACTTTTGACATGATCAATTCCTCAATTTTTTTAATATTATATTATATTATTTTTGTTTTGTCAACAAAATTTACAATTCAATATGGTTTTTTTCTCAAAAATGTTGTATAATAAAATGAATATGTCTATTAAAACTCAAAAAGGATAATAGCGTGAAAAACAAAGCGCGTCAAAAATCGAAGTGCATCTGTTTCACGCCAAAATTGCTCTCAAACCGGGACCCAACCCATTTTGATTTGCTTTGCAAATACGAGCAATTTTAATAAAATTTATTTGAGCCGCCCGCGGCGGTATGGAGATTGATATGAAACTTGAAACCCTGCTTTTCGGAGATTACAGCAAAAGAGAAATAAAAAAGATAAAGCCGATGGCGGATGCCGTCGATGCCCTTGCGGACAAATACCGCGCCATGAGCGAGGCGGAGCTTCGCGGCATGAGCGACGTTCTTCGTGCCCGTCTTGAGGGCGGCGAGACACTCAACGACATCCTGCCCGATGCCTTTGCGGCGGTTCGCGAGGTTGCAGACCGCATACTCGGCAAGCGACCTTTCTACGTTCAGATACTCGGCGGCATCCTGCTTCATCAGGGCAGAATTGCCGAAATGAAAACCGGCGAAGGCAAGACCCTCGTTGCAACCATGCCCACCTATCTCAACGCACTCACCGGCAATGGCGTTCACGTAGTCACCGTCAACGACTACCTTGCTTTCCGCGACGCCAACGAAATGGGCAGGATATTTGAATTTCTCGGTATGACGACGGGTGTCATTCTCAAGCAGATGTCCGCTGCAGAGAAGCGCCGTCAGTACGCCTGCGATATCACCTACGGAACAAACACCGAGTTCGGCTTTGACTACCTGCGCGACAATCTCGCTCGCAGTAAGGCAGAGATGCTCCAGCGCGGCCACAATTTCTGCATCATCGACGAGGTCGACTCCATACTCATCGACGAAGCGCGAACCCCCCTCATCATTTCGGGCGTAAGCGACAAGACATCGGATATTTACGAGAAGTGTGACGCCGTCGTACGCAAGATGAAGCCCAAGGTCTTAAAGGAGATGGACGATAAGGCGGAGACCGACGACGAGAACGCGGATTACATCGTTGACGAGAAGCGCGGAAGCGCCGTGCTGACTCCCCGCGGTATAAGAAAGGTCGAGGCTCATTTCGGCATCGAAAACCTCAACGATCCGGAGAACGCCGTCATTGCTCACAGTGTTAATCAAGCCGTTCACGCCTGGGGCGTTAAGAAAAAGGAAGTTGATTACGTTGTCGTTGACGGCGAGGTGCTGATAGTTGACCCACACACGGGCAGACTTATGCACGGCAGACGCTATCAGGACGGCCTGCACCAGGCAATCGAGGCCAAGGAGCGCGTGAATATCAAGGGCGAGAGCCGCGTCACCGCCACGGTCACGATTCAAAATTACTTCCGCATGTATCAGAAGCTTTCGGGCATGACGGGCACGGCAAAGACCGAGGAGGACGAATTCCGCCAGATATACGGTCTTGATGTCGTAGAGGTGCCGACGAATAAGCCGATGATACGCATTGATAATCCCGACCGCGTTTTCGTTGACGAAAAGACCAAATATGCCGCCATCGTCAAGCACGTAGCCGAGTGCCACGCAAAGGGTCAGCCGGTTCTCATCGGTACGCCCTCCGTTGAAAAGTCGGAGAATCTTGGCAAGGTCCTCAAGGCGGCGGGCTTTAAGTTCAATATGCTCAATGCGAAGAATCACGAGCGCGAGGCGGATATAATTGCCGAGGCAGGTCGCCCCGGTGCAATAACGCTTGCCACAAACATGGCAGGACGCGGAACGGACATCATGCTCGGCGGCAACCCCGAGCATATGGCAAAGGCTGAGATGGCACGCCTCGGAATTCGCCCGGAGCTTATCGCGGAGGCGACCGGAACGGCGCCTACGGACAATGTTGACATCCGCAATGCAAGAAATACCTTTAAGATATATTATGAAAGATACAAGGAGCAGATAGAGCCTGACCGCCGGGCGGTCATTGCCGCAGGCGGACTTTGCATCATCGGCTCGGAGAGGCACGAATCGAGAAGAATAGACAATCAGCTCCGCGGCCGTGCCGGCCGTCAGGGCGACCCCGGAGCATCCACCTTCTATATCTCGCTTACGGATGACATTATGCGCCTGTTCGGCGACGACAGAATGAAGCGCTTCTCGGCGTTTTCCGCAAACCTCATGAAGGACACGGACGGCGACCTCTCACAGAACACCAAGATACTCTCCGACGTCATGGAGAAGGCGCAGAAGAACGTTGAAGCGGCTCATTTCAGATCGCGAAAGAATGTTCTTCAATACGATGATATCCTAAACGAACAGCGCAAGCAGATCTATTCGTTGCGCAACGAGATCATTGCCGAGGGTGACATATCCTCTCGAATCGTTCACATGATCGGCTCCACGGTTGAGGATTCGATTGAGGATTGCATTGTAGTACCCGAGGGAGCAAAGCATCCCGTTATTGATATCAAGGCTCTTGAAGCGAGGTATATCGGTTGGGGTTGCTCTGCCGGTGAGCTTGACTTTGCCGAAGGCAAGCCTGCTGCCGATGTTGCGCATGAGCTTCGCGATCTCATTACCGAGAGGAGCGAGTCGCTCTATCGCGAGCGTGCCGCAACGGACGAGGACAGAATGCGCCGCTTTGAGCGTGCCGTGCTTCTGCACAACCTCGATGAGCACTGGCTTGATCACATCGACGCCATGGATGCGCTGAAGGAATCCGTAATGCTCCAGGCGTACGCTCAAAAGGATCCTCTCAAGGAATATAAGCTGATCGGTTCGAGCATGTTTGCCGATCTGATCAACGAGATAAGGCAAAGCACCGTTCGCGAGGTGCTGACCCGTAAGCTCCCCGAGGTCATTGTTATCTCTCCTGCAGAGCTTAAAAATCTGCAGATGGGTCGTGCCGGTGCACCCGGTGCGGCAAAGGCGGCACAGATGACCCCTGCGCAGAGACGCGCGGAGAAGGTCGGCCCGAACGACCCCTGCCCCTGCGGAAGCGGCAAGAAGTTCAAGAAGTGCTGCGGTGCCGGCGGCGGTGAGAACTAATGGGCTACGGTCTGGTTTTGGTGGGATATGCGATAACGTTTTTCGTGTCGCTTTCCCTTTACGGCTGGATATTTCGCCTGCTCGGCTATGCCTTGATGGCGTACGGTCTTATCAAGCTGCGCGATTATTTTCCGAGCTACGCGCTCTCGGTCTTTGCCCTGCTTGCACTTTTTGCAGTCGGGCTTTGCGAGGGTGTTTGCGAGATCTCCCCGGAGCTTGCCGCAGAGCAGTTCAAGACCGTCGTTTATTACATTCGCGACGGCTTGGTGCTTTTGTTTCATATTTTCTTCTTTGCGTCGACCTACGTTGCCTACGGTGTGGTGGATATGAATGAGAAGAGAATTTCCGTGGTGACGGATCTTTGTGCCGTTACCGTCGGTTACGTACTGTACGTGCTTTCCGCTTTCAAGGTCATCGGCGCGGATATTGCGTTTTTCGCGCAGCTGATCTGGACGGTTATGACCTTCATCCTCATCCTCGGCTGTTATATGCGCATTTGCCCGGAGGGCGACGAGGATATGCCTCGGCGCAAGTCGAAAATCACTTTCGTCAATCGCTTTGCCGAGGCACTTGAGAAGCGCGAAAAAGAAGCCGTCGAGCGCACGCGGCGCGAGATGGAGGAAAAGAAAAAGCAGACGGAATCGGGCAAGAAAACAAAACGCAAAAAGAAAAAGTAGACCGTATAGTGAGGTATAGCATGTCTTTTTCTCAAAAAAGAGTTAAATTCGGCAAATACATGGGGCTTGGGTGGGCGTGCGCTTCGGTCGCGTTCCTTTTCAACCCCGATATTGCGCTGATTGACGTTTTGCCCGATTTTATCGGATATGTCTTTCTTTGCATTTCACTTATCTACTTGCGCGATATTTCGTCTCATTTTGAGGCGGCATGGAAGAAATTCCGTCTGCTTGCATGCCTTGGGGCATTGAAGCTTGCCGCACTTTTTTGGGTGTTCGGCGGACTTAAGAATGCCAACGAGCAGCCGACTATGATGCTCCTGCTTTCCTTCTGCTTTTCGCTCGGTGAGTTGATAATCGGCATCCCTGCGTGGCGCGAGCTGATCGAGGGCTTTATCGTTCACGCGCAGACTGCGGGTGGCGATTTTCCGCTTCGGGAAAAGGGTGCGCGCGCCGACAGAGCCGGTAAGAATATCAGTTATTCGTTCAGGGACCTCACCGTTTTTTTCATTTGCGCGAAAGCGTTCCTTGCCAATATTTCGGAATTTGCCGTCCTCTCCGAGCATTCGTATGACGATACCGCGTTTAATTGGTATCTCTTTATCGGCCTTTTTCGCTCGGTGTCACTCCTTGTCGGCATCGCGGTCGGTATCATTTGGCTTGTGGGAGCGATAAGGTATTTCCGCGGCATTTTGCACGATGCAGAGCTTATTGAGAGCGCAAAGCACAAGTATGAGACCGTCGTGCTTCCCAATACAGGACTTTTCATCAGGCGCGATATTTCATTCACGCTCGGCGTTTTCTGCATCGCTTGCCTGACTACTGCTGACCTTTACCTTGACTTTGTCAACTTCATACCCGATACCGTAACGGCTCTTTTGCTTGTTTGGGTATTTATAAGGCTGAAGCCGTATTTCAAGCATTACCTCACGGGGCTTGTCCTTTCCGCCGTTTACGGTGCGGTAAGCATTTGGGGTGCTACTGTTTCATACGGATTCATCAGCGACCCGATAGACGTTTCGCGGACATGGGTAAATCCCAAGATCTTTGCCGAATTTTGGAAAATGTACCCGGTAAGAATAATCGAAGCCTTGCTTTTCGGTGCATCCATGGCAGTTGCGCTCATGGGCGTGCGCGCGATAATAAAGGGACATTGCGGCTACGTGCCGTCCACGATGAGCGAGGACTACCGAACGTCCCGTATCGAGGCGATTCAAAAGGAAGTCGGCGGCAAGGTGACGCTCTGCCTCGTCTTTGCCGTGCTTACCATGCTTTCGGGCGGGCTTTACGAGCTTATCCTCTCGTTTGACGTATTCATAAGCGAGGTATGGTGGCTTATCAATTTCGTCGTTTCGGGCATTCTCTTCGGCACGTCGATATACATGATGAGCGCCGTTTGCGAGGAAGTTGATTCGAGATATATGCTTGACTGATGCATAAAGCTTGTGTTGCTCGGCAATAATTCTATTGCGGTCGCGTAGTTGTACGGTAACTCTCGTACGGACATGCAAAATTATACCGCAAAGGATACACTAATGAACAACAACCAGAATCAGAACAAGCAGAACAACCGTAATCAGAACCAGAACAAAAATCAGAATCAAAACAAGAATCAGAACCAGAACAACAACCAGAACAACAACCAGAATCAGAACCAAAACAAGAACAACTGAGGAAATAAGACGAACATCCGACTGTTGCTTGCAACGGTCGGATGTCTTTTCGAAGGAAATCAATGCCGAATTTAAGAGAAAGATACATAAACGCAAAGCGACGCCTTTTCGAGAAGGCGATAACAAATCTGAACGACCGTCAGCGCGACGCCGTTTTTGCAACCGAGGGACCCTTGCTCGTTATTGCAGGTGCCGGGAGCGGAAAAACTACCGTTCTCGTTCACCGCATCGCGCAGATAATCAAATACGGAAATGCGTATTGGAGTGAGGAAGTGCCGCCGGAAACCGACGAGGTCACGGTTGCGGCACTTGAAGAGGCGTCAGGCTACCCTGCCGAGTATATCAAGCCGATTCTCGATGAGTTCATAACGTCTCCATGCCCTCCGTGGAACGTCCTTGCCATTACCTTTACCAACAAGGCGGCAAATGAGATGAAGGAGCGCCTTACGCGAATGTTCGATGACGAGGAGATAGCCAAGAGCATTTGGGCAGGCACCTTCCATGCAATCTGCATGCGCATCCTGCGCAAGTACGGCGATCGCCTCGGATACAGCGGCAATCTCACGATTTACGATACCGACGACAGCAAAAAGCTCCTTTCGGCGATAATGAAGGAGCAGAATATAGATGAAAAGTCCTTTACCGTCAAGTCCGTAATGGGCGAGATCAGCCGTGCCAAGGAAAAGCTCCTCGACCCGGACGGTTACTTGGACGATTCAAAGATGGGATATCGCGAGAAGATTTACGCGCGCATCTACCGCGAGTATCAAAAGCGTTTGGAGGCCTCAAACGCGCTTGATTTTGACGATATAATCATGCAAACGGTCTTTCTTCTCCGCAAGGATGAGGAGGTGCGCAAGTATTATTCCGGCAAATTCCGCTATATTTGCGTTGATGAGTATCAGGACACAAATCCGGCTCAGTTTGCACTCTGCTCGCTCCTTGCCTCAACCTGGCGCAATATTATGGTAGTGGGAGACGACGACCAGAGCATTTACCGCTTCCGAGGCGCAACGATTGAGAACATTTTAAGCTTTGATAAGACCTATCCGGATGCGCGAGTCATTAAGCTTGAGCAGAATTACCGTTCGACCAAAACCATCCTCGATGCGGCTAACGCCGTTATCGGCAAGAATGAGGGTCGCCACCCGAAAACTCTCTGGACGGAGAACTCATCGGGCAAGAAGATCGTTCTTGAGGAATGTGAGGACGAGGGCGCGGAGGCGCGAAAGATCGCGGATCTGATCCTGAAGCTCGTTGCCGAGAAGAAATATACATACCGCGATTTTGCGGTTCTTTACCGTGTAAACGCACAGTCCAACACCCTTGAACGAACCTTTGCCAAGAGCGCGCTGCCTTACCGCATTTACGGCGGCGTTCGATTCGGCGACCGCAAGGAGATCAAGGACGTCGTCGCATATCTCCAGCTCATAAACAACACCGCCGACCGCGTGCGATTAAAGCGCATTATCAACGAGCCTCGCCGCAAGATCGGCGAGGTCACCCTGAATGCCGTTGAGAGTATAGCGGACGAAACGGGCAAAACGATGTTTGAGGTCATGCGTGAGGCAAACCGCCACGTGGCTCTTGCGCGTTCGGCTCATATCCTGGTGGACTTTGCGGAAATGATTGACGGCTTGCGCAAGATGCTCGAAGACGGCTGTCCGCTTGATGCGTTTGTGACGAACGTACTTGACCGCTCCGGCTACAGACAGATGCTTATTGACGGCGGCGAGGCAGAGAGGGACAGGCTGGATAACGTTGACGAATTTGTTTCGGGCGTTATGGAGTATATGAAGAACAACGAGGAGCCGACGCTCACCGGCTTCCTTGAGGAGACCTCGCTCGTTGCGGATGTTGACCGCTACGACGAAAGTGCGGATGCTGTGGTACTTATGACCATCCACAGCGCAAAAGGACTTGAATTCCCCGTTGCCATCATTCCCGGACTTGAGGAGGGAATCTTCCCCGGAACACAGTCCATGAACGATCCCGGGGAGCTGGAGGAGGAGCGCAGACTTGCATACGTTGCAATCACGCGCGCCAAAAAGGAGCTGTTCCTCTTTAGGGCGGAAAGAAGGCTTCTCTACGGAAGGACGATGTACAATCCCGTCTCCCGATTCGTTGAGGACATCCCGGCGGAGCTTGTGGACGAGAAGCAGAAGGCGCCTGCAAGGGCAAGCGAGTATTCGTGGGGCAACCATTCGACGGGTCCCAAGACCTATTTCGGCGGAAGCGGCACAGGCATGCGCCCCGTGCAGAAATACGGCGCCGGCGCGCAAAGGCCGGCCGCTCCGAAGCCGACGGTCGCGAAGAAGCCTGCCGCCGTGTTTGCACCCGGTGACAGGGTAAAGCACCTTGCCTTCGGAGAGGGCACCGTACTCGCCGCCAAGCAAATGGGCTCGGATATTATGTACGAAGTAATGTTTGAGAATGCCGGAACGAAAAAGCTTATGGCAACCTACGCAAAGCTGACAAAAATATAAAATTTAACCGGACTGTATCGAGGTACAGTCCGGTTTCATATTCAAAAAACAGTCTCGATAATTCTTCCTGCACAATCGGGGGAGTAGCGCCAACTGTCGATATGCGAAACGCTCTCGCAATCAACAAAGTAGCGCAGGGGCGCTATCTCGCCTATGTTTTGATGCGTATCTATCAGGATGAGCTTAACCTTCATGCGCTCCGGGATGATGGATTTGATGAATACGGCGGCGGTATCGCCTATCTCAACGTCGCGCAGCTCCGGCCTCAGCTCCGCAAGTCCGGCAAGGTTCGGGGTAAGCTCTATGAATATGCCGTAGGTCTCCACACTGCGTACGGTGCCTGCTACGGTCTGCCCGGGTGTAAACAGAGCGGCGTTCTCCTCCCACGTTCCCAGAAGCTCCTTTTGGCTCAAAAACAGTCTGCCGGTCTCTCGGTCAACGCTTTTTACGACGGCGTAGACAAAATTACCGCAGCATAGGCGGTCGCGCGGATGGGAAATGCGCGAGACGGACATGGAATCCACCGGCATCAGCGCCGATATGCCGCATCCGACGTCGGCAAATGCGCCGAACGGCTCAAGATGCGTAATCTTGACGCGGATGATGTCGCCCGGCAGTAGGGTGGAGAGGTATTCGCGCATGCAGTCGCGCTGAACGCGTCGGCGTGAGAGGTACGCCACGGGCATGCCGCTTTCCTTTTCAATACCTACCACACGGAAGCAAACGGGCTTGCCGACGCGCGTGATAACGGCGATGTCCTTTTGCGCCTCGCCGGGGCGACAATATACGCATTCCTCGCGCGGAAGTATGCCGGTGATGCCACCGAGGTCAAAATGGAGATTCATATCCGCGTCGCACAGAAGCGCGGTTTCCTCAAGGACGGTGCCGTTCAGCATCGCGCGCTCAAGTCCGGCGAGTGATGAGGTAAGATTACGGTTTTCGGGTGTATGTATGAGTGATCCTTCGGGTTTATACTTTGGTTGCATCTTCATTGCCTCCTGAGTTTTTTACCATATATATTCGCCGCGCCGCGTTTTCAGAACGGTCAAAAACGTGATACATACCCCCGAACGAAAGAGCAAAAAGGGCAAAAATCGAAGAAAATCAAAGAAAATGAGGTGCTAAATTAAAAAAGTAAAAAATTTTTTCAAAAAACTATTGACAAGCGAAAAATAAAGTGGTATAATATCGGAGTCTTAAACAAGGGCACACTGTGCCTATCTATTTTTGGAGGAAAAGAAATGTCCACTTTCATGGCAAAGGCTGAGACTATCGAGCGCCGTTGGTTCGTTATCGACGCAGCAGGCAAGCCGCTCGGTAGAACAGCAGTTAAAGCTGCGAATATTCTGCGCGGCAAGCATCGCCCCGAGTTCACACCCCATGTTGACTGCGGCGAGTACGTAATCATTATCAACGCCGATAAGGCTGTTCTGACCGGCCGCAAGCTCGAGCAGAAGTATTATCAGCATCATTCCGGCTACATCGGTGGCCTCAAGCGCATTCAGTACAAGACCATCATGGCAACTCGTCCCGAGATGGCTATGGAGCTTGCAGTTAAGAGAATGCTTCCCGCAAACACAATCGGCAGAAAGTCGATGACCAGACTTCATGTTTACTCCGGCGCTGAGCACAATCATGCAGCTCAGAAGCCCATCGTAATCGACTGACAGAAAGTAGAAAGGAGTTAATTGAACATGTATACAAGTGCTAAGCCCTATTTCTACGGAACCGGCAGAAGAAAGAAGTCCGTCGCTCGCGTAAGACTTTATCCCGGCACCGGTGCTATCACCATCAACGGCCGCGATATCAACGATTACTTCGGTCTTGAGACCATGAATCTCATCGTAAACCAGCCCTTCGAGGTTACCGGCAACGCAGGTAAGTACGACATCGTTGCAAACGTAACCGGCGGCGGTTTCTCCGGCCAGGCAGGCGCTATCCGCCACGGCCTCGCTCGTGCACTCGTCCTCGCTGACGAAGCAAACAAGCCCGCCCTCAAGGCAGCAGGCTTCCTGACTCGCGATCCTCGTATGAAGGAAAGAAAGAAGTACGGTCTCAAAGCCGCTCGTCGCGCAAGCCAGTTCTCCAAGAGATAATTTCCCGTCTCTTTGGTTTCATACAAAAGCGCTCCCGAATGTCGGGAGCGCTTTTTTCAACCGGCAGTTGGAAGGAAAATTTCCCCTCAAACCAATGCTCTATTGCAAAATCGGTCATTTTGGTGTATAATGAATATTGTATGATAAATATTTTCCAATCGGAGGTTTGAATAATCGTGAAAATCAACGAGCAAATTGCTGCTTTAAGGAAAGAGACCGGCATAACTCAGGATGAGCTTGCCAAGGCAATAGGAGTTTCCAACCAGGCGGTGAGTAAATGGGAGAGTGGTCAGACCTGCCCCGACCTGCAATTCCTGCCTGCCATAGCTGATTATTTCGGCGTATCCATAGATTATCTCATGGGCCGCGGCGAAACGAGCGGGGCGCCGCGCGTATCGCGCCGAGAATACGAGGACATCGTCGACGACCCCAACGCGCCGCCCTTTGAGAGCCGATTCTTCGGAACGGACGGCTTCCGCGGTCAGGCCAACGTTGACGTTTCTGCCAAGCACGCATTTGAAATCGGCCGCTTCGTCGGCTGGTTCTATGCCAATAAGCTTTCGGGCTGTAAGATCAAGAATTATCGTCCCAAAATCGTTATCGGTAAGGACACGCGCCGCTCGGGCTATATGCTCGAATACGCGCTTGCGGCAGGTCTTACCTGCTCCGGCGCGGATGCTTATATGCTCCACGTTACCACGACCCCGAGCGTTTCTTACGTCACCCGTCAGGAGGGTTTTGACTGCGGAATCATGATCTCCGCATCCCATAACGCTTATTCCGACAACGGCATCAAGCTCATCAACCGCTACGGCGAGAAGATGGAAACGCGCACCCTTGCCTACCTTGAGAGCTATCTCGAGGGTCAGCTTAAGGCGCCCGATATCGTCAATTCAGAGCTTCCCCTGGCAACGGATAAGAATATCGGTGCGATAATAGACCACTCCGCCGGCAGAAACCGCTACATCGCCTACCTCATTTCAATCGCGGCTCATTCCTACAAGGGCCTGCGTATCGGCATTGACTGCTCAAACGGCGCTTCGTGGATGATCGCACCCTCTGTCTTCAATGCGCTGGGTGCAAACACCTTCGTCATCAACGCTTCGCCCGACGGAACGAATATCAACCGCGATGCCGGCTCGACACATATAGACGTCCTCAGAAATCACGTTCGCGCAAATCATCTTGATGTCGGCTTCGCCTTTGACGGTGATGCGGACAGATGCATTGCCGTTGACGAGAACGGAAACGTCGTTGACGGCGACGTGATCCTCTACATTCTCGGCAACCGCTTGAAGAATAAGAGAAATCTTACGAATAATCTCGTCGTTTCGACCGTTATGTCCAACAGTGGGTTGGCAAAATCCTTTGCAAAATGCGGTATCGACAATGTCTGCTCCGCAGTCGGCGACCAAAACGTATATGACATGATGTGTGACCGCAACAGCATGCTGGGCGGAGAGCAGTCCGGTCACATCATATTCCGCAAGTATGCAACCACGGGCGACGGAATTCTGACCGCCATCATGCTTCTTGAAGAAATGCGCGACAAAAAGCTTCCGCTCGGCAATCTTTACGACGGCCTTGAAATATTCCCCCAGATGCTCAAAAACGTTCACGTCAAGGACAAGGGCAGAGCGGCGAATGACGCCGACGTTGCTGCCGAGGTTGAACGAATCAATGCGGAGCTTGACGGCGATGGCAGAGTTCTCGTCCGCAAGAGCGGTACGGAGCAGGTGGTTCGCATCATGGCAGAGGCGCGTGAGGAAACAAAATGCCGCGAATACATTGCGTCGATTGAAAAGATCATACGCGATAAGGGCTACGCAAGCGAGGAATGATCATGGATTTTCACGGTTTGTTTTCATATGAGCGCTCCATTCTCGGAGCAGAGATAGCGAAAGAGAAGTATCCTTGGGATATTCTTCCGAAGCTCAAGGCGCTCATCTCGGAGCTTGGAACCGCCCTGCCCGAGAGTGAATATGATAAAATAGGGGACGATGTTTGGGTATCGAAGTCGGCAACCGTTGTGCCGAGCGCGTCCATCACCGGACCCTGCATAATATGTGCCGGCGCCGAGGTGCGCCATTGCGCTTATATCCGCGGTTCGGTTATAGTCGGCGAGGGCACCGTTGTCGGAAATTCAACGGAAATAAAGAACGCGGTGCTTTTCGATAAGGTGCAGGTGCCGCATTATAACTACATCGGCGATTCGATACTCGGCGTCGGCGCGCATTTCGGCGCAGGGGCAGTCACCTCGAACGTCAAGGGCAACAAGACCAATGTAAACGTTCACGACAAGGACGGCGACATTGCCACCGGCCTGCGAAAGTTCGGCGCACTCGTGGGTGACGGCGGAGAGATAGGCTGCGGCTGCGTGCTTAATCCCGGTACCGTTATAGGTAAAAATACTCAGATTTATCCGCTTTGCTCCGTCCGCGGAGTGATAGGCGACGGAAAGATCTGCAAATCGGCTGATAATATTGTTAACAAGGAGATATAAATGTGCGGAATTATCGGATATACGGGTAAAGAAAAGGCAGTTCCAATACTGCTTAAGGGTCTTGATGCGCTCTCATACAGAGGCTACGACTCCGCAGGAATTTCGGTAAGCGGAGACGGGATCACAACCGTAAAGGCGAGCGGACGAATTGATAAGCTCGTTGAAAAGATAGAAAATACCGTTATCGATGACGGCGGATGCGGCATAGGCCATTCGCGCTGGGCGACCCACGGTGCGCCCACGGACATCAACGCCCATCCTCATTCAACACCGAATCTGACGCTCGTACACAACGGTATCATTGAAAACTACGCCGAGATCGGCGAGGAGCTTCGCGGCGAGGGCTATGAATTTGTGTCCGAGACCGACACCGAGATTGCCGCTTGCCTCATCGACAAGCACTACAAAGCAACGCACGATCCTCGCGCGGCGATCTTTGCCGCAACTCGCGAGATCCGCGGCTCTTATGCCTTTGCGGTTATATTCAAGGATGAGCTTTCGCATATTTACGCCATTCGCCACGACAGCCCCCTTATCGTTGCCCGCGGAGCCGACGGCGCGTACGCCGCATCGGATATAACCGCGCTGGTCGGCAACGCCTCGACCTACTACCGCCCCGACAACGGCGTTCTTGCCGTTTTGGCTGACGGCGGTGTTTCCTTCTTCGGTGCGGACGGTAAAGCTCTCAAAATGCCTCTGTTCACCATAGACTGGGACGTTGCGCGTGCTCAGCGCGGCGGCTATGCCCATTTCATGATAAAAGAGATCCACGAGGAGCCGGAATCCATCCGTCAGACCTGCCGCCAGTATATCAAGGACGGTCTGCCTTATTTCGGTGAAACCATCCTCACCACCGAATTTGTTCGCGGCATCAGCCGCATCCGTATAATTGCCTGCGGAACGGCAATGAATGCCGGTCTTATCGGTAAGAATTTCATTGAAAAGATCGCGGCGATCCCCGTCAGCGTTGAGATTGCAAGCGAATTCCGCTACAGAAAGCCCATCATCCACAAGGATGAGCTTGTAATATTCGTTTCTCAGTCCGGCGAGACGGCGGACACCCTTGCCGCGCTCCGCTACGTTAAGTCGAGGGGCGTTCCGGCAATATCCGTCGTCAACGTTTTCGGCTCGACCATTGCGTGCGAATCCGACACCGTTTTCTATACTTATGCCGGCCCCGAAATTGCCGTTGCAAGCACCAAGGCGTATCACGTTCAGTGCAGCGTTTTCTGCCTGCTTGCCGCGTATATGGGCATGCTTTCGGGAAATATCACGACCGATGAAGCCGCAAGGATTGCAGGTGTTATTTCGTGCGAAATTCCCGAGGTCGTAGCGACGGTGCTTGAGAGCGAGGCGCAGAGCGGAGAAGCGGCGCGGTCAATAAAGGACGCGGAGAACCTCTTCTACATCGGCAGATGCATGGACTACGATATCATCACCGAAGGCTCGCTCAAGCTCAAGGAAATATCCTACATCCACAGCGAGGCCTTTGCTGCAGGCGAGCTTAAGCACGGCACTATCTCACTTATCACCGACAATACGCCCGTCATAGCGGTTATTACCGAGCGCGAGGTCGCCGAAAAGACGATAACGGGCATGCGCGAGGTCGGCGCGAGAGGCGCAAAGCTGATTGCGGTCGTTTCCGATTACGTTGACAAGAACTGCGCCGTTGAAGCGGATATCAAGATCGTGCTTCCCGAGACGCCGGAGGGATTTGACGTATTCCCGGCAGTCACGGTAATGCAGCTGATCGCATATCATACCTCCGTAGCGAGAGGAAATGACGTCGACAAGCCCAGAAATCTTGCAAAATCCGTAACTGTCGAATAATGAAAATGCCCCGGTGCAAGCCGGGGCGTTTTTGTCGGCGGAAAGGAAGATCAATAAGTAAAAAATCTCGGGAGCGTAACTCCCGAGATTTTTGGTGGGCCATCAAGGACTCGAACCTTGGACCGACCGGTTATGAGCCGGTAGCTCTGACCAACTGAGCTAATGGCCCTCAGTTGACCATAATATTATATCGCAAATATGCGTGTTTGTCAAGTCTTTTTTGAAAAAAGTATTGCTTTTTGCACCGAAAATTCGACAATATCTTGACTTTTTCCTCCTATCGTGGTAAAATAATGTAAAATACGGTAAGGAGCAAGCAAATGACCAAGAGGGCGTGGATCGTTATCGCGATCATAATTCTGATACCGGTGATTGCCGTGATTGTTGTGGCGTGCAATTTCAAAAGTGACAACAGGGTCGTTGCAAATTACGGCGAAAGTGTCAATATAATTGAATATGACGGTCTCACTCTGCACCGCGTTGAAGGAGATTTTCAGTACCGCTTCCGCCTCGGCGAGTACCTCGGAAAGGTCGGCAATGCTTTCACCGGCGCGCCCCTTTACCGCGTTGCCGACGACTCAAGCGGACGCTACTATGCGATAGCCGAGGGCGGACGGCGGACGTTGTTCACCGAAACCGGGACTTTGATCGACGGCGAAAGAGCGGAGAACAGTGAGGTCACGCGCATAGTCTTCAACGATTTTCTGATCGAAGAGAAGGATGCCGAAAACATCGCTCTGATCGCGAACCCGGAGGGAAAATTGGTTTCGGTCAATATGTCGTCCTATAAGAAGTTCAGATGCCTGGATCTTTACCTGTCCTTTGACGGCTCAGCAGTCGTGACCGAGTATTTCGGAAGGCTGCTCTACCTCACCGACCGCGAGAGCTGGATCTTCGTGACGCCCGAAGACCGCGCGGCCGCCGAGAAGGAATACGGTGATGAAATCGAGGAGACGGTTTATACGGCAAGATTGCTCGAGGGCCGGGAGCTTATCGCCCTGCTTGATTCGTACTTTGATTGAAAAGCCCACCAAATCAAATATAAGGAGCCTCGGGACGCGTCCCGAGGCTCCTCTTTTTTGCCCTGAAACGGCAGAAAACCGAATTTCAAAAAATATGTAATTAAATGTAAATACTACACGAAAAAGGAAGAATTCCGGCATCAAAACGGGGGAGAGGACGAAAAAAATCACCATTTGCGAGCGATTTGTGCAAAATGTACAAAGATCGATTTTCAAGGCTCGGGAACGGACGATTTCACAGGCGCTTTTACTCAAAAAACAGTTGCGCACGCAACCGTCGAAACAAATCATAGTAAATGAAATTTACCTTTCTGCAATTAAAAGTGAGCTAAAGCTCAAAATCGACCTATTTCGGTCGAAATCAAAGCGAAAATAATGTAATTTATATTTACTGTGCAAACTTTTTCTGTGCAAATTGCATGAAAATATTGCACGCAAACGATTTTTGCGTTCATTTGACCGCAATACAACTTTTAATAAATAAAATCCTTAAAATACCATCTAAAACATTTAATTAATTATTTCTCTGTTGACTAAATTGATGCTTTGTGATATTATATAGCTATAAATTTTATGGCATTTTGCCGTTCGCTCCGAGGGGGATCGTTGCCGCGTGGCCTTGAGCGGAGCGGAGCAGAGCAGCAAAATTTGATGCCCGTGGGCGGTGACTACGCCAACGGTTGCCTGTCATCGGGCAAAAAACTTTTACAGCAGGGCGGATTTCCGCTTCCGCGCTGCAGGCGGCTCGCGGTAAAATGCGAATGCGCTAAATATGCGGAATTTTATTCTACCCGCAGGCTCGTGCCTGCAAAAAATTACCCAGGAGGAACCATTTATGGCAACGAAAATCAAAAGAGCGGTTGCTCTATGCCTCGCGATCATGACTTTCTGCTCGACCTTCCTCGTATCGGCTGCGGCAAACGATGCGACGTCAAGCTCGGTAACGCAGGATGCCATTGCTTCGGCAAAGGAACTGCTCGGCACGATTTCTTATTCCGAATACGCTAAGCAGTATGCGGATATCGAGAACGGAACCGCAGAGATCGTTATAAGCGGTCTTGACTACATCGCGGATCAGACCGATGCGGATGTGTCGATTGAAACTTACGACGGTATTGAGGCCCTCAAAACTTCCGATACGGGCGTTGTTACCTACAAGGTAACCATTCCCGAAAGCGGCATGTATGCGATCAAGCTTGATTATTGGCCCATCGCCGATAAATCGACCGCTGTCCAGAGAATCTTCCGTATTGACGGCAAGGTACCTTTCTCGGAGGCTTATTACATTACGCTTCCCAAGATCTGGACCACTAACTACGACGAGGCTGACTATTATGAATATGACGGTCAGTGGCGTTGGCATCGCAAGGATATCGACGGCAACGAGATCCGCGGTACGATGGAGCAGACACCCGAGTGGTCCAAGTACACCCTGCGCGACGTTCAGGGTTTCTACAAGGATGATTTTGAGTTCTACCTTGAAGCAGGCGAGCACTACATCTCTTTCGAGGGTGTTGCCCAGCCCATGGCGATCGAGCAGATCACCATTTACCCCTACGAGGCTCCCATGTCCTACGCGGACTTCATTGCACAGTATGCAAACGAGCCACAGGGTACTTCGGTAGTCAAGCTTGAGGCTGAGTACCCCAAGTTTACCTCTACCAACACTATCTATCCCGAGGAGGACGCATCCTCTGCGGTAACCAGTCCCACCAACACAACTGCTTCGATGCTCAATATCATCGGCGGCGACAAGTGGCAGACTGCCGGACAAAGACTTACATACACCTTTACCGTTGATTCCAGCGGTATGTATCAGATCGTCCCGAGATACATCCAGAACATCAATGACGGTATGTACTCCTCCCGTACTCTTGAGCTTTACAGCGACAGCACGCTCAAGCCGGGCGACAAGGGCTATTACAACGGCGTTCCCTTTGACGAGGCCCGCGAGCTTCGTTTCAATTACTCCACCAAATGGTGCGCTGATCCGCTGCGCTTCGGAACCTCTTCCGGCGACGGTAACAGGATCGACTACACCAACGTTGAGTTTTATTTTGAGGCAGGCGTTGAGTACACCATGGTATTTGAGGTATCCCTCGGCACCATGGCAAACATCGTTCGCGACGTTAACTCCTCTCTTAACGCGATCAACAATGACTACCTTAATATAATGCGACTCACCGGTGCGGATCCCGACCCCTACCGTGATTACTTCTTCGCGAGCGTAATGCCCGACACCATCATCGATCTCTACCGCCAGAAGGGCAACCTTGAAAAGGTCGCAAATGAGCTTGTCGCTCTTGCGGGCGTCAAGTCATCCAACGTTGCTACTCTTGAAAAGATCTACGTGCTTCTTGAGGACATGGCAAGGGACGAGGATGCTATCGCAAAGAACCTTGAGCGTCTTAAGTCCTATATCGGTAACCTCGGTACATGGCTCAACGACGCCAAGACTCAGCCCCTCCGTCTTGACTACATTTTGATCCAGGGCGCGGACGAGAAGATCCCGAAGGCAGAGGCAAACTTCTTCCAGGCCTTCTGGCATGAGCTTCAGCGCTTCTTCCAGAGCTTCTTCCGCAACTACGACCGCATGGGCGCAACCGTTGATGCTTCCGAGGTCGAGGGTGCAAACGAGGTTTGGCTCGCATACGGCCGTGACCAAACACAAGTCATCCGCAACCTTATCAACAACGATTTCACTCCCTCCACGGGTATCACCATAGACCTTAAGCTGGTTGCCGGCGGTACGCTTCTTCCTTCGATCCTTTCGGGTCAGGGACCTGACGTTTACCTCGGACTTGGTGACGATAACGTTATCAACTACGCAATCAGAGGCGCGCTGCTTCCCGTTGAGAATATGGAAGGTTTTGCCGATCTCGCTCTTTATTATAAGGTAGACGAAAACTTCAATACCATCTACGATGAGAACGGCAACCCCGTTAAGAATCCCAACGCACAGTTCAACGAAGCAGCAATGCTCGTTCTCGGCATTGCAGACGCTGAGAACAAGATGCATTACTACGGTCTGCCCGAGACTCAGAACTTCCCGATGATGTTCATCCGTACCGATATCCTTGCAGAGCTTGGTATCGACACCCTTGACACTTGGGACGACCTTATGGCGGCGGCAACCACCCTCGCCGAGAACAACATGACCATCGGTCTTAATAACGATTACAAGATCTTCCTTTACCAGATGGGCGGAACACTTTTCGCCGATGACGGTATGAGAATCAATCTTGATTCCAACGTAGCTCTTGACTCATTTGAGACCATGTGTAACATGTTCACGCAGTACTCCTTCCCCTACAAGTACGACTTCGTTAACCGTTTCAGAACGGGTGAGATGCCCATCGGTATCGCAAGCTATAACGGAACATACAACCACCTCGTTGTATTTGCAACCGAGCTTCGCGGTATGTGGGAATTCGTTCCGTTGCCCGGTTATTATCAGAAGAATGCAAACGGCGAGCAGGTTCTCAACAACGTATCCGTTTCTTCCGTTTCCTCCGTTGTAATGATCAACGGCTGTGAGGACAAGGAAGATGCATGGGAATTCATGACCTGGTACACCAGCGACAACACTCAGGTAAGCTACTCCAACGAAATGGTTGCAATCCTCGGTGACTCCGCTAAGCATCCTACCGCAAACATGACCGCCCTTGAGACCATGCCTTGGACGAACAAGGAATACAAGAACCTCTGGGGTCAGTTTGAAAACCTTGCATCCATCCCCAACTATCCCGGTGCATATATCATCGGCCGTTACACCAAGTTTGCATTCCTTTCAGCATACAACGACAATGCAGACCCCGTATCGGAACTCCTTTCGTACATCACTACTATTAATAAGGAAATAAACCGTAAGCGCGAAGAATTCGGACTTGAGACCCTTGAGGTCGGACAGACGTTGGCCTCCAAGCGACGCGACTGGATCCTCGGCCGTACCGAGACCGGAGACATTCTTGAGGATGCAAACGGCAATAAGTACGGTATTGAGGCACTTTCGGACTCTGCTAAGAATACTTATGCAAATGAGATCAAGGTAGTCACCGATGCTCTCGCCGCTGTTCCAAGCTTCAACAGCTACTGCGCAGACGAATACATCGAAGCTCTCCGCAATGCGGGCAACGCCCTCAAGGCTGCCACCGCATCTGCTTCCGGTGACGATAAGGAAGTATTCGACAATATCTGCGAATACATCACGGTTTGCGCTGATTCGCTCAAGAAGTACCAGGCATCCTATCCTGAGCAGAAATAATTAACGGTTAGTCCGAAATAACAATAAGGAGAAAAAGTTCATGTCACAGAAAACAGCAACAAAAAAGGCTGTTGCCAGAAAAGATATGACGCGGCTTCAGTGGACATGGAAAGAGATGAAGCGCAACTGGGTTGCATACGTTATGATCGCGCCCTTCGTGCTTGTATTTACCCTCTTTACTGTCGCGCCCGTTTTGGTATCCATCTTCATGAGTTTCACAGACTTCAACATGATCGAGGTGCCCAATTTCCTCTTCCTGGATAACTACATCCGCCTTTTCCTTGATGACGATATATTCCTTATCGCCGTTAAAAACACATTCATTTTCGCGGTCATCGTAGGTCCCGTATCTTACATGATGTCACTCATGGTTGCATGGTTCATCAACGAGCTGGGTCCTAAGATTCGTGCGATCGTTACACTTATTTTCTACGCTCCTTCCATTGCGGGTCAGGTTTATCTTATTTGGGGTACGCTTTTCTCGGGCGACTCCTACGGTTGGGTAAACGCAACTCTGCTTAATCTCGGACTGATCAACAAAGAGATTCAGTTCTTCGAGAACGCCGACTACGTTATGCCGCTGTGTATCGTGGTCGCCCTCTGGACATCCCTTGGTACGTCCTTCCTTTCCTTCATTGCAGGTCTTCAGGGTATTGACCGCTCCATGTACGAGGCAGGTGCCGTTGACGGTATTCCCACCCGTTGGCATGAGCTTTGGTACATCACCCTTCCTTCGATGAAGCCCCAGCTGATGTTCGGTGCAATCATGGCGATCACCAGCTCCTTCGGCTTCGGCGGCGTCGTTGATGCGCTCTGCGGCAACCCCTCGGTTGACTATTGTGCGTGGACGATAATGCATCACCTGAATGACTATCTCGGTGCCCGTTTCGAGGTCGGATACGGTTCCGCGATAGCAGTCGTGCTCTTTGCGATCATGATCGGTGCGAACATGCTCGTTAAGAAATTGCTCTCAAAGGTAGGTCAGTAAGATGGCAAGATTAAGAACAAGAAAGCATAAGGTCGTTCTTAACCGCTCTGTCGGTGGTGACCTCGGCATAAACATTATGCTCATTATTCTCGGAGCATTCATGTTCCTCCCCATGCTCTATGTTGTCATGCAGTCGCTCAAGCCTCTTGACGAGCTGTGGATGTTCCCTCCGAGATTCATCGTTATGAACCCCACGTTTAATAACTTCTCCGACCTGTTCGTTCTTATGAACATCTCGTGGGTTCCTTTCTCCCGTTACATATTCAATACGGTTCTCGTATCCGTAGCGGGTACGGCCGGCAACCTCCTCTTTGCTTCGATGTGTGCATACTGCCTGGCAAAGATCAAGTTCCCCGGACACAAGTGGATATTCAAGACCATCCGTACGTCGCTGATGTTCCACGAGACGGTTACCGCAGTAACCCGTTTCACCATCATGAGCGTGCTCTTGATGATCGATACACCTCTTGCGCTCATCATCCCGGCATGGGGCTCCACTCTCGGTCTTTACCTCATGAAGCAGTTCATGGAGACCAACGTAAACGACTCCGTCCTCGAATCCTCGAGACTTGACGGCGCAAGTGAATGGAGAACTTTCTGGGTCATTGCGATGCCCATGGTTAAGCCTGCATGGCTGACGCTTATCATCTATTGCTTCCAGGGTCTGTGGAATCAGGGTTCCTCGATCTACATTCACTCCGAGCAGTACAAGTCCTTCAACTATGCAATCCAGCAGATCACCGCAGGCGGTATCAAGCGTGCCGGCGCGAGTGCTGCCGCAAACGTAATCATGATGTCGGTACCGATCCTGGTATTCGTCATCTCTCAGTCGAACATCATTGAAACGATGGGTTCGTCCGGTATGAAAGACTAAGGAGGCAGTTATGAAGAAATTTATCAGCATATTTGCTCTCCTGTTTGCTCTGATGATGGTTTTCGCACTCCCTGCAGGGGCGGCAAAAACTTATCAGACCTACACATACTCCATGGGCGGTTTTGCGCTTCATTCACCGGATGCCTACACTCCCGAAGGCACCCACAACTGGGTCGACATGGGACTTGAGAAGGAGCTTGACTCCCCTCACGACGTTGTAGTTGACAAGAATGATAACATTTACATCGCGGATACGGGCAATAGCCGTGTCGTTGTTCTCAACCGCTACTTTAAGGTTCAGTTTGAAATCAGTGAATTCGTAAACGATCAGGGTATTGCCGACAAGCTCAATAAGCCCCAGGGCGTTTTCGTAACCGCCGATAAGGTTACCCCTTTGGGCGTAGAGGAGGGAATCATCTACGTTTGCGATACCGATCAGAACCGTATCGTAACGTTTGATAAGCAAGGCAATTTCATTAAGATAATTCCCCAGCCCAAGAGCAGTCTCTTTGACGACAATGCCGTTTACAAGCCCATTGCGATAGCGGTTGATGACTACAACAGATTGTACGTTGTATCATCGACCACCTATCAGGGTATCATCGTCATGAACGACGACGGCACCTTCATCCGTTTCGTCGGTGCGCAGAAGGTGTCCATCTCCACTTGGGATAAGATCTGGAGAATGTTCCAGACCGACGAGCAGAGAGATCGTACCGAATCCGTTATCTCTTCCGAGTTCAACAACATCACCATCGACGACAAGGGCTTCATCTACATAACCACATCCACCATAAACGAAAAGGATGTAGCGAATGCGATAAAGAAGAAGTCAAAGTCCGGTGACTATGCACCCGTCAAGATGCTCAACCAGTCCGGTGACGAGGTCATGGCGCGTAACGGTTTCTGGCCACCTTCCGGTGAGATAGACCTTTCGGGACGTGCTTCCGAGGGCGCTACCACGGGCGTTTCCGAGATCATCGACGTAGCAATCGGCCCGGAGAATACTTGGTCCATCATTGACGCAAAGCGTCAGAAGATATTCACCTACGACGACAACGGAAATCTGCTGTTTGCCTTCGGCGACAAGGGTTCTCAGCTCGGTAACCTCAAGAACATTGAAGGTATTACCTACATGAGCGACGGCAGAATGCTCGTCCTCGACAAGACGGACGACAACATCACCGTTTTCTCCCGTACCGAGTACGGTGACATACTGATTCGCGCAATTGAGCACCAGAATGACCGTAAGTACGACCTTGCCAAAGAAGACTGGGAAGAGATCCTCAAGAGAAACTCCAATTTCGACGCTGCCTACATCGGTATCGGCGATGCACTTTACCGCAACGGTCAGTACAGCGAGGCGCTTCCTTATTACGAAGCCGCGTATGATACTCAGGGCTGGTCCGACTCCTACAAGGAGATCAGAAAAGAGTGGATCGCAAAGTACGTTCTTCTCATTCCGCTCTTTATCATAGTAGTCGTAGTTCTCGTCTCCCTCTTCTTCAAGAAGGCCGCAAAGGTCAATAAGAGGGCAGCAACCGCAGGCGGAAAGAGAACCTTCGGCGAGGAGATGCTCTTCGCATTCCATCTTATTTTCCACCCCTTCGACGGTTTCTGGGATCTCAAGCATGAAAAGAGAGGCTCTGTCC
Source organism: Eubacteriales bacterium (assembly GCA_051867815.1). Taxonomy (GTDB): domain Bacteria; phylum Bacillota; class Clostridia; order Oscillospirales; family CAG-272; genus CAG-390. The sequence continues at coordinate 63,511 of JBJDZD010000141.1, forward strand.
GAGCAGCCATTGTATACGTTTTACTTACCATACTCGCATTCTTCTATCAGGCTATCGGCTCCGGTTACCTCGTAAATCCCCACGGCTCATACACCACCATCTTCACGCAGGCACTCAGCGTTCTTGTACCGCTGTTCCTGTGGATAGTTGCGAACTGGTGTCTTACGACTTTGTTTGACGGTGAAGGAAGCTTCAAGGATATCTTCGTTGCATGCGGATATTCGCTTCTCCCCCTCATTCTGACAGTCATTCCCACCACAATCTTTACCAACGTTGCTCTTAAGGAAGAGCTTGATATCACCAACCTTATCGTCACCTTCGGCTTTACCTGGTCAATACTTCTGATATTCGTCGGCATGCAGGTGACACACGATTATACCCTGTTCAAGAACGTTATTACCACACTCGGCACAATTGTTGCAATGATATTCATAATGTTTGTAGCGATCCTCTTTACAACTCTCGTAGGCAAGATGGTAAGCTTCATCACCAACATCGTTGTCGAGATCAGCTACCGAATGTAAAATGACAGGGAAGGAGAATACAATAATGAAAAGAATATTGGCATTACTTTTAACTGTCATAACGATGTTCGGAACATTTGCCGTTAATATCAGCGCAGCGGCCGTTCCCGATATCCTTGAAAAGGATAAGGACGGCAAGGATATTCCCGGCGAGGTCGACTGGACGTCCACTCTCAAGCAGTATCTGACTCTGGAATTCAAGACAGAGCAGGAAAAGCTTGAGTCGATGACCATGATGTATGAAAAGGACGGTTATCAGCTTTGGATCGATGACTATACAGGCGAGGTTGCCACAGTCAACGTTGCAAGCGGTCAGATACTGTTCTCAAACCCCTACGATATCGGTTCGACTTCATCAAGTGACTCGATCAAAGCAGAGTTGTTTTCCCAGATCGTAGTCAAATACACGGATAACGACACCGAAAAGTACATGCACAGCTTCACAGAGGCTGCATCTCGCGGACAGATCAATTTTAAGTATATCAAGAACGGTATCCGCGTAGAGTACAGTATCGGTCGTGAAGAGACGAGAATGCTCGTTCCCCGTCAGATCGAAAGATCGAGATTTGAGGACTTCATTCTCCAGCCCTTCGCAGACGAGATCAACAAGATCTCCGAAGAAAACGGCTGCATAGTGCTTGACTGGAGAGAATATCTCCCCATGGCTAAGCGTAACAACATGATCAAGGATTCCTCTCCCACCGGCCAGCCAAAGGACGGTAACAACGAATGGTTCAAGTTCGTTAAGCTCCTTGCGTTCTATTCCCAGAAGTTCCTCGGTGAATGTGAAACGGAGAAGGAAAGAAGATCAATGCTTGCCCTTTATCCCATCACCAAGAAGATGGATATTTACGTATGTACTCCCGATATAAGCCGTAACGAGCTTATCACCATTGAGGGCTACCTCAAGACATACGTTCCCACCTACACCTTCGAACAGCTTGAAGCTGACCATTTGATGACCGAGTATGAGGGTCAGGATAAGTCACCTCCTCTCTTCAAGATGGCTCTTGAGTACACTCTTGACGAGATGGGCATGACTGTAAGACTTCCCGCAAACGGCTTGCGTTTTGACGAGTCGCTCTATCAGCTCACCTACGTAAGCATCCTTCCCTATATGGGCGCAGGTGCAAACTACCTCCTCGGAGACAAGGATGAGGAGTTTACAGGCTACAACTTCTTCCCGGACGGCTCCGGTACTCTCTTCCGTCACGAGGAACTGAACGGCAAGGCTAACACCGTCGTGAACGGTAAGGTCTACGGCCAGGACTTCGCATACAATACCATCGTCGGCGCTAACCAGCAGGTTATCCGTTATCCCGTATTCGGTATCGTTTCCAATACTCACCGCACCGAGTCGGTTAAGGTCGAGAAGCGTGTCACCGAGGAAGTCACGGACGCCAACGGCAACGTCATTATCATTGATAAGGACGGAAGTATCGTCAACGAACACAAGTACGAAGAGGGAATGGTTGACATTGAAGTCACGGAAGACAAGGGCTTTGTGGCAATCATCGAAGAAGGCGACGCTCTTGCGGAGCTTTCCGACTACCACATGGGTTCATCCGGTAAGTACAACACCATTCAGATGCTGTTCTACCCCAGACCTAAGGACTCTTATAACCTTGCGAACGCTATCTCGGTCGGTGCAAATGCAACCTGGACCGTCGTTTCCTCCCGTAAGTACGTAGGCAACTACAAAATCCGCTATATCATGCTCACCGACGACCAGATCGCCGAGGAGAAGGGCATGGATAAATACTACGAATGCTCTTGGATGGGTATGGCCGAGGCTTACCGCGACTACCTCTACAGCAAGGGCGATCTCGAGTCTCTCACCGAAAAGGATGTTCAAGCTGACATCCCCATGTATATCGAGACCTTCGGTACTCTCGAGACCCTTGAGAAGATCATGTCCATCCCCGTAAACGTAATGACCTCCTTGACCTCCTTCGAGAATGTCAAGACGATGTACGACGAGCTTTCCGCAGAGGGAGTATCGAACATCAAGTTCAAGCTCAGGGGCTATGCAAACGGCGGCATGTATTCCTCCGTTCCCTACAAGCTTGAGTGGGAAAAATCCGTCGGCGGCGCGAGTGGCTTCAAGGATCTCCTTGATTACTCGGCAGAGAAGGGCTTCGAGGTATTCCCCGAGTTCGACTTTGTATATGTCGGCACTACTAAGGCCTTTGACGGTCTTACCCTCAAGAAGCACATAGTTAAGTCGATCAACGACACCTACATGTCACGCCGTTATTACAGCGCGACCCGTCAGACTCACGTCGGACGCTATGAGCTTGCGATCTCCGCGGCTTACTATTCGCATTTCTACGATAAGCTCACCTCAAATCTTCTTAAATATTATGAAGATACGGATGCTCTCAAAGCGATTTCCGTAAGCACTCTCGGTACGGACCTCAACTCCGACTTCGACGAGGATGAGCCTTACAACCGCGAGGACAACAAAAAGTACACGATGAATATCTTCTCCAAGATGGATGAGGATTACGATCTCGTTATGACCGAGGGCGCAAATGCTTACACTTGGAAGTACGTAGATTACATCATTAACGTTCCGCTTGACTCAAGCCGTTACAACATGTCTTCAAACTCCGTTCCCTTCATCGGCGTTGTCCTTCACGGAAGCGTTCAGTTTGCAGGTACTCCTCTTAACATGGAGGGTAACATCGGTTACAGCATGCTTAAGGCGATCGAGAACGGCGCAGGTCTTTACTTCATCCTCTGCTATGAAAACTACGAGGAACTGAAGGAAGATCACATACTCAGCGAGTACTACTCCGTACGCTACGACATCCTTAAGGATGACGTAGTCAGGTATTACACCATCCTCAACGACCTTACAAAGGACCTCCAGCTCTCCAAGATCGTAGGACATAAGTTCCTCATCGGCGAGCGCGTTCCCGATCCCGACGAGGTAATTGCGGATGAAGAGGCTCTTAAGAAGGAACAAGAGCTTGCCGAACAGCTTAAGGCAGAAGAAGAAGCCAAGAAGCTCCAGGAAGCCCTCCTTGAAGGCCGTGTATATGCCGCATCCGTATCCGGCTCTGCCGCTCTTGAGATTTCAAAGATTTACGCAGACATCCAGGGCTACTACAAGGGCGCCATCATTGTTAATGATAACGGTATCGTAAGCGTAAGAACCGGTATGCAGACCCTTATTCAGGACGCTCTCGCAAAGGCGGCTATCAAGAATCCTCTTGAATCCACCTACCAGCTTGCAAATGCGTGGGATAAGGCAAACAAGCTCTTTGCATCCAACTATCCGCTTACCGGAGTCAACCAGATTCGCGCAGACCTCGAAAAGGCACTCGCATCCGCCAACACCTCTCTCACTCTTGCAATCAACGCAGTTCCCGAAAAGGAAGCGGCACTCCTTGCCGCTGTTGACAAGGCAGTTGCAGCCAAGATAGCGTCACTTCCCACTCTCGTTCAGGCTTACGACAAGGCAGTCGCCGATCGCGATGCCATCACAGACGTAACCTCCGACGAATACGCTGCAAAGCAGGCACTTGTTGATGAGGCTCTTGCCGCAATCACCAAGTACGTCGCATCCCTCGACGATGCAAGAGCTTATGCGAATGCATACAATGCAATGAGCGTGGCCAGAGCCACCATGGCAAGCATTCTGACTCAACTCACCTCTGCAAAGAACGATGCAGTTACTGCTTACGAGAATGCTCAGAAGGCTGCCGCTGTTCTCCTTGCTGAGAATGCAGAGTATCTTGCAAAGACCGCAGAGCTTAAGGAGCTTGAGCTTCAGCGTGCCAAGCTCACAACGGTTCTGATGAACCTCAAGAACAACCTTTCCTCTTATTCCGCAAGCTATCCCGACAGCTACGAGCATAAGCTTCTCATCTCCTACATTGCCGACTACGAGGCAAAGATAGAGGTCGCTACCGATGCAGTCAATGCTAAGCAGGATGAGATCGACGCTCTCTATGCAACGGTTGACGCAGGCTTTGCCGCTCTCAAGAGCGCGGCAGAGGCGGCAACGGCTCTCGTTGCAAATCCCGAGAATGATGCTTCTTATGCGGCAGAAAAGGCTGTTTACGATGCTAACACGCAGATCATCGACACCCTCACCGCGGCGCTCACTCCCGCAGTTCGCACCGTATACGAGAACATGATCGACGAGTACACCGTTCTTTCCGGCAATTACACCGCGCTTACCTCCCAGCTCTCTGCAATGGAGCTTGCGGCTTACACAGGAGCCGATTATGACAGACTTGCGGCAGCCGTTGAGGATAAGAAGAACGCTCTCACCGCTCTTACCGAGGGCTATGTTAACGACGCAACCTACATTGACCTCGTTGAGAAGCTCACCGCATCCATTGACGCGAAGATCGCAGAGCTGGTTGCAAAGATCGACGGAGCGGATGCCGCTACCCAGATCAAGCTGGCAAACGAGATAGCTTCACTGATGTCCGTTAAGTACCAGAAGGTAACGATTCCGAAAAACATCGGCAAGGAAGGCGCAAACATCCTCCTTGAGGTTGAAAAGAATTCGGACGGTTACGTTATCGGCGGCGGTTATATCGTCAACGATTACATCACCAAGTACAAGACCAACATCAAGAAGAGCGCAGAATACACCGCACTCGACAAGGAGCTTGACACCGCCACTCTGGCATTCAACTCATACAAAAACGGTAAGCTCGGAGCGCTTAAGTCCACCGACGATTACAAGGCACTTAAGGCACAAGCCGATGCCTTACTCTCCGAGATGAATGCATACGATCTTGACACGATCGATTTCCGTAACGCACTTACTCAGCTTATCAACGCTCGCGCAAACGAAATCTCCGCACAGGCTAAGGCAGACGCCGCTAAGGCAGCCCTTGATGCGGCAGAGCCGTACACCGGTGTTGACGCTTATGAAAAGGTACTTGCGGCTTACACGGTCGCTATGGCACCCGATGCAAACATTCTCACCAAGTACCCGACGGCACTTAAGGATTACAACACCGCATTTGGCTATGTAAAGACTCAGATCACCAGCGTAAACAGCCTCTTCAAGAACCTCGATACTCAGGCCGATATCCTTAATACCGCACTCAAGAACTCCGATATTGCAAAGAAATATTACCATTCCGATGAGTTCCGGGGCGTATATTCTCCTGAGTTCCTTGCAGATCTTGACAACGTTTATGCCGAGACGTTTGAGAACACGAAGTCCGCAAACGTAATCGTTGACGAAGCACTTGTCGTCTTCATCGACACCCTCACGCTCGCAAAGACCCTCATCCCCAACACCAACGCAGACCTTGAGCTTACCGCTCTCCGCGTTGTGACCAAGGATGACGGAACCATCGAGGTTCCCGAAATCATCGAGGACACCGAGGAAGAAGAGGAAGAAGATGATGAGGACGAGTACGAGTACACCAAGTACACGGAGGACTCCGGATACATCGTCTACATTGAATACGACAACGGTGCTTTCTTCATTCTCAACTACAATGACTTCGCAGTTGTCACCGTTTTGGACGGTACTGCATACACCATCAAGCCCTACGGCGGTGTACTGGTTAATGCCGAAGGTACTACCCGGTACTTTAAGGCAACTGAGGGAATTTACTAAAGGAGGCGACTTAAATGACAAATGATCTTAAACTGAACAACACTGTCAGCGCAGAGAAGACAAAGACTTCCAAGAAGCGCCGCGGATCGGCGTCGCTTGACAGAAGAAAGGCGCGCTCCGGTTATTTCTTCGTTCTGCCATTCCTTATCGGATTTATTGCAATCTATCTCCCTATGATCTGGGACTCGATCGTATTCAGCTTCAGCCATGTTACGATCGTTCCCGGTGAGGGATCGGTTACCGAATGGGTCGGCTGGGCAAACTACAACGAGGCACTCTTTGTCAACCCGAACTTCGTAAGAACTCTGGGTAAAGGTATTCTCGAGCTTGCTTTCGACATTCCGGCAATTATTCTGTTCTCCCTCTTCATGGCAGTCCTTCTGAACCAGAAGATGGCGGGACGCGCAGTATTCCGTGCTATCTTCTTCATCCCCGTTATCCTTTCGACCGGCCTTATGGAGACCATTGATGCGGCTAACACCCTTGAGGACATGATGGGAGACGAGAACGGTATTGCGGACGGCACTGAAACAAGTGCCGCCTCGCAGATCGTTTCCGCGATAGACATTGAAAACTTGTTCGCCGGCATGAAGGTCGGTACCGGACTTGTTGACTACGTCGTTGAGATGATCAACAATATCTATGATATCGTTAACCGTTCCGGCGTACAGATGCTTATCTTCCTCGCAGGTCTGCAGTCCATATCTCCCGCAATCTATGAGTCCTGCTCGATAGACGGCGCAACCGGTTGGGAAACATTCTGGAAGATAACGTTCCCGATGATAAGCCCGATGATACTCGTTAACGCAGTTTATACCATCATAGACTCGTTCACAACAAACTCGAACACGGTCATGAAGTTCATTGACGATGTATATACCCAGACCAACGGTAAGGAAGTTTCCTCCGCGATGTCCTGGATGTACTTCCTCATCGTCATTCTGATAGTTGCAGTTGTTGCGGCTATCGCATCCGCGTTCGTATTCTATCAGCGTAAAGACTAAGGAAAGGAGGAAAGATTCATGAATGCACAACAGACAACTCCCACTATAAAAAGGGAGTCAAAGAACAAGATCAGAGTTGAATTTGAGCGTACACCTCTCAAAGAAAGACTCAAGGCCAAGTTCATCAATATGGCTTTTGTAGGCAATATTATCTGGTACGTCTTCAGATTCGTCCTTCTTCTCGGTATTGCGTACATCGTACTTTTCCCCTTCTATACAAAGATCGCCGGTTCCTTCATGGGCAGAAACGATTTTGTTGACGTAACGGTAATGCTTATCCCGAAGGACTTCTCGCTCGACATCTATAAGTTCATTCTCCTTGAGAATAAATACTTTGAGGCGTTCGGCAACACCCTCCTTCTCGCGGGATCCACCGCTATCATTCAGACCTTTGTCTGCTGCCTTATAGCTTACGGACTTGCAAAGTTCAAGTTCAAAGGCTCCAAGCTCGTATTCCTGGCAGTAATCTTTACAATGGTCGTACCTCACCAGACGATTCAGTACTCGATGTTTATGAATTTCCGATATTTTGATATATTCGGAATCGTCAAATTCCTCTCGGGTAACGCCACCGTCGGCGATATCGGTTGGCTGAATAACATTCTTGCCAACATCAATATCTTCGGCGCAAATCCTACCAGCCAATTCCTCAAGGCAGTTGTAGAGGACGGAGCACTCAACCTCAACAATACCTATTGGCCATTGATCGTCCTGTCGATGACGGGTCTCGGATTCAAGAACGGACTTTACGTATTCATGCTTCGTCAGTTCTTCATGGGCGTTCCGAATGAGCTTGAAGAGTCCGCATACATCGACGGCTCGGGTGTCGGACGTACGTTCCTGCAGATCATTCTGCCCCTGTCCATCCCCATGATGATCACCGTTTTCCTCTTTGCCTTCTCATGGCAGTGGACCGATGACTTCTACACCACGCTGTTCTTCACAACGCACAAGACGGTGCTTATGCCCGATGTCGTTGCAATTCCTACGTCGCTGGATGTATCCTACGCCGGATCGAACCTCTATAATGCGGCTATCAGAAACACCTGCGGCCTCTTGATAATCCTTCCGCTCTTGATTATGTACCTGTTCTGCCAGAACTTCCTGGTTCAGGGCATTGAGCGTTCCGGACTTACTGCAGATTAATTTCCGCGCTGTCCGGAAAAGAAACCCCGGCATCCTTTCGGATGTCGGGGCTTCTTTATATCAAAAACGCGCGTCCTTCAAAAGGAAGGACACGCGTTTTTGTATATTTGATTATTTGAGAAGTGCAACGAGTGCGGATTCGGCCGATGCAAGTGCGCTGTCAATGAGGGAGGCATCGCGGCCGCCTGCCATTGCGTTGTCGGGGCGTCCGCCGCCCTTGCCTCCGGTCACGGCGGCAACTGCGGAAACGATCTTACCTGCGTGTGCGCCCGCCTTGACGGCATCAGCACCGCAAACGGTGATGAAGTTCAGTTTGCCGTCGGTGTTGACTGCAAGAACGGCGACGATATCACTTCTCTTTGCCTTGATCTCGTCAGCAAGTGAGCGGGCAACCTCAAGAGCCATGCCGTCGAAGCGTGCCGTTGCAAGGGATACGCCGTCGACTGTCTTTGCACCGTCAAGAAGTGCGCCGAGCTTGGTTGCGGCGAGCTTGGAATTGAGAGATTCGATCTCATGCCTTGCCGCGTTAAGCTCGGAAACGGTTGCCGCCGCCTTCTTGGCGAGGTCTGTGGGGTTGGAGGCCTTAAGCTCGCGTGCGGTCTCTTGAATGAGATTTTCCTTCTGCTCGATAAGTTTTAGTACGCCGAGGCCGGTCACCGCCTCAATTCGACGAACACCTGCCGCAACGGAGGTTTCGGAAATGATCTTAAACAGACCGATTTCTCCGGTGTTTGAACAATGCGTACCTCCGCAAAGCTCGGTGGAGAAACCTCCCATCTTGACCATGCGGACGACCTTGCCGTATTTTTCACCGAAGAGCGCCATTGCGCCCTCTGCCTTTGCGGTCTCGATGTCGGTTTCCTTGGTAACTATGGAGTTGGCAACGAGGATGTTGGCGTTAACCGTTGCCTCGACCCTCTTGATCTCCTCGGGCGTCAGCGCCTGGAAGTGAGAGAAGTCAAAGCGGCAGACCTTGTTGCTGACGTATGAGCCTGCCTGCTCAACATGCTCGCCGAGAACGGCGCGGAGCGCCGCCTGAAGCAGGTGCGCCGCGGAGTGGTTGCGCATGATGGCCTTGCGGCGCATCGTGTCGATTACGGCAACGACACTGTCTCCGACGCTGAATATGCCGTTTGCAACGGTGCAAAGATGGAGATAGATGCCGTCGGTTTTCTTGGTGTCGGTAACGCTGATAAGCTTGCCCTCGCCTGCAATGGTGCCGGTGTCACCGATCTGTCCGCCGCCTTCGCCGTAGAAGGGGGTGCGGTCGAGGATCATCGTGCAATCGCCTTCGCTTACGCTGTCAACAAGCTCACCGTCCACCAGAATGGCAACGATCTTTGCATTGGAGCTATCTTGGGTGTAGCCGGTGAATTCGGTTTTGCCGATGTTTTCGGGGAGGGAGGTGGAAGCGGAATCCCAGCCGCCGATATTTGCGCGAGCCTCGCGCGCGCGCTTCTTCTGCTGAGTCATCAGCATGGTGAAGGTGTTCTCGTCAATACGCAGGTGGCTCTCCTCGGCAATCTCGCGGGTGAGGTCGATCGGGAATCCGAAAGTATCGTAGAGCTTGAATACTTCCTCGCCGGAGATGAAGTCGGATTTGTTCGCAAGCGCACCCCGAACGAGATTGGAGAGGATGGAAAGACCGGCGTCTATGGTGGCGTCGAAGCGCTCCTCCTCAATGGAAAGGACCTTCTTGATATAATCTGCTCTTGCGGAAAGCTCGGGATACGCGCCACAGCTTTCGCCGATGGCGACCTCAACTACATCCGTAAGGAAGGGGTGATCGATCTCAAGGAGCTTACCGTGGCGGCAAGCGCGGCGGATGATACGGCGCAGAACATATCCGCGGCCCTCATTGGAGGGAATAACGCTGTCCGAGATCATGAACATGGCGCTGCGGACATGGTCGGTAATGACGCGGATGGAAATATCGTTGTTCTTGTCGTCACCGTACTTCTTGCCGGAGATTTCACAGACCTTGGAGATTATCTTTTGAATGGTATCGACCTCGAACATGTTGTCAACGCCCTGCATTACGCAAGCAAGGCGCTCAAGTCCCATGCCGGTGTCGATGTTCTTTTGCGCAAGCTCGGTGTAGTTGCCGTTGCCGTCATTGTTGAACTGGGAGAATACGTTGTTCCAGATCTCCATGTAGCGGTCACATTCACAGCCGGGCTTGCAGTCGGGCGAGCCGCAACCGTACTTTTCACCGCGGTCGAAATAAATCTCGGAGCAGGGACCGCAGGGGCCGGAGCCATGCTCCCAGAAGTTGTCGGCCTTGCCGAGGCGCACGATGCGCTCCTCGGGAACGCCGATCTTGTCGTGCCAGATATGGAATGCCTCCTCGTCCTCCTCGTAAATGGAGGGCCAGAGAAGCTCGGAGGGGATTTCAAGAGTTACTGTGAGGAACTCCCAAGCCCACTCGATTGCCTGTTCCTTGAAGTAGTCTCCGAAGGAGAAGTTGCCGAGCATCTCAAAGAAGGTGCCGTGGCGTGCGGTGTGGCCGACGCGCTCAAGATCGGGCGTGCGGATGCACTTTTGGCAGGTGGTAACGCGTTTACGGGGAGGCTCCTCCTCGCCGGTGAAAAACTTCTTCATAGGCGCCATGCCCGAGTTGATGAGCAGAAGCGACTTGTCGTTATGCGGAATCAAAGGATAGGACGGCAAACGCAGATGTCCCTTGGATTCAAAGAATGCAAGATATTTTTCGCGAATGTCGTTAAGCGACGTCCATTGCATGTGTATATTCCTTTCAAAAAAAATAAATTACTGCTTTTATTACATAGATAATATATTATAACATTAACGGCTTAAAAAGTCAATAAAAAGGCGCAAAAAAGCGGAATATCCGGAGGCGTTTTTTCATAAAATTCAGTAAAAAGGGGAGCTTGGCGGACAAGATGGAGAAAATTCCCGAAAATGTGTTCCTGGCGTTGCCCGAAAGGGTTCGCCGTGATATTGCCGAGCAGGCAGGAAAACTGCCGAGGCTCGAGGAGATAAGATTACACACCGGCAGGCGTGTAACGTTAACCTCATCGGGCAGAAATGTGCCGACCGCGGAGGTGCTCACGCGCCACGAGATGGACCGCACTCTGACAAGGCTTTGCGAGGGGTCGGTTTATGCCTACCGCGATACCATAGCGGAGGGATACATAAGCCTGCGCGGCGGCGTTCGTGTGGGTGTCTGCGGCAGGGCGGCAACATCAGGTGGAAAGATCGTCGGAGTTTACGATATAGATACCCTCGCCATCCGCATACCCCATAAGTCGCCGTCCCTCGGTCGCGAGATAATCGAGCTACTTGACAAAATGAAATATACGCGCGGCGTTCTGATCTATTCGCCGCCCGGTGTCGGCAAGACGACGCTTTTGCGTTCGCTTGCCTTACTGCTGGCTTCGGGGAATGATGCAAAACGGGTTAGCGTCGTCGATACGCGCGGAGAGCTTGCCTTTTCGCTTGAGGGAGCCGCGCTTTGCCTTGACCTGCTTTCGGGATATTCCAAAGCGGCCGGGATATCGCTTGCCGCGCGGACGCTCGGCAGTCAGGTCATCATTTGCGACGAGATAGGTAATCGCGCCGAGGCGGATGCCATACGTGAGGCGCATAATTGCGGTGTTCCGCTGATAGCAAGTGCGCATGCCGGAAGTGTTAGTGAGCTTCTCGGACGTTCCGGGATGAGCGAGCTTCACCGATCGGGATGCTTCGGAGCTTATGTCGGCATAAGCCGTAAGGGCGATTTCGGTTTTGACTACGATATTTGTGCGAGGGAGGATGCTGACGATGCTTTGGGCTAAGGCGGCAGGCGCGATATTGCTCTTTTGTGCGGTGGGAGTTCTTTCGGTATCCGGCAAACGGCGGGATCGCGAACGCCTTAGCCGCCTCGGCGCGCAGATGCGTTTTGTAAGATTTGTTCGTGACCGCATTGACCGCTTTCTTGCGCCCGTCTCGGATATCCTGCGAGAGGCGGACGGCGAGATGATGTGCGGTGTTACACTCGGCTGTGAGGGCGAGTTTGCCGATATCGAAGGACTGCGCGCCCTGCTTCGCGGCGGCGAGTATTATGCGGACGGCGGTGCGGTCTTTGATGCCTTTTTGGAGAGCCTCGGGTCGTCCTACCGCGACGGCGAGCTTGCCGGGTGCGACGCCTGCCTTGCAGATCTCGGTACGGTTCATGAAAAGCTTGCCGCCGACTTGCCGCGCGAGCGAAAGAGCAGGACGGTGCTTGCTTTTTGTCTTGCCGCCGCGCTCATAATAATTTTGATTTAGAGGGAAAATGGACATATCTTTGGTTTTGAAGGTGCTTGGCGTGGGGATACTGATCGCCGTTTCGGGTCAGATACTCACCAAAACGGGCAGGGACGAGCAGGTGACTTGGTTGACCGTTGCCGGTATAATTGCGGTGCTTCTGATGCTGATAAATGAGATTGCCGGGCTATTGACGGCTTTGCGCTCACTGTTTGGGTTGTGATGGATACATATAAGCTCTGCGGGGTGGCGCTCATTTGCGCGCTGGCGGCATTTCTCCTGCGGAATATCAAAAAGGAATTTGAACTGCCGCTGACTCTGACGGGAAGTGCGATGCTCATAGGTGCGGCACTCCTGATGGCTGAGCCGATAGTGGAGTATATAAAGGACCTCGGCGAGCAATCGCCCCTCGCCGGCGATGCTATTGAAACGCTGATGCGCGTGATGGGCATTGCCATGCTGACACGCATCGCATGCGATATCTGCCGCGAAATGGGCGCGTCGGGCGTGGCTTCATCGCTTGAAACCGTGGCAAAATTTGAAATAATCATACTCAGCCTGCCCCTTGTCGGCTCGCTGCTCGACAGCATAAAAGCTTTGTTTGCTCAAGCCGGACTATGAAGATAATTGTCGTTTTACTTGCGCTGTGCCTGTTTACCCTGCCGGTCGCGGCGGAGGATATGCCGGGCGAATACGGGGATTTTGCGGATGCCATTCCCGATGACGTTGCCGAGATGCTCCCGGACGGCTTTTTTTCCGATGATTTCGGCGAGATACAGAACGCAGTCACGAATGTTCTGTCGCCCGGATATTTGATAAAAACTGCGTTTTCGCTTCTCAGCGGAGGGCTTTCGGGTGCTTTTTCAATGTTTGCGGTCTTGGTTGGACTGTTGGCGCTTACGGCCCTTTTGAATGCTTTGGCGGACACACTCTCTTTGCCAACGCTGAAGGCCGCCGTGAGCTACGGCTCGTCGGTATGCACGGCAACTGCGGCGGTTTCGATGCAGCTGACGCGGATAATTGCCGTAAGCGGCTTTTTCAGCCGAATATGCGCCATTATGAATTCACTTTTGCCCATCATGGGCGTTCTTTACGTTTCCGGCGGCAATACCGCAGGTGCGGCGGTCGCAAGCACGGGGTTGCTCTTTCAGATTAATATCATCGAGCTTGGCTCGACCGTGTTGGTCGTTCCTTCGGTCTGCGCCTGCATGGCGCTTACACTTGCCGACACTCTGCGTGTCGGCGAAAGCTCGCTTGCCGGAATTTCGGGGATGATAAAGCGGAGCGTGACCTTCGTTTTCGGTCTGTGTGCAACGCTTTTGACGGCGTCGCTCTCCGCGCAGAGCATTCTTTCCGCGGCAGGCGACAGCGCAGGTGCGCGCGCGGTTAAATTCGTTGCCGGAAATATGATTCCGGTCGTCGGTTCCACGGTTGGCGAGACGCTGCGCACGTTTGCCACGTCGGTCAAGCTTTTGCGCTCCACAGTCGGTGTTGCCGGCATTGCCGTGCTTGCTTTGATGATATTGCCCACTCTGATAGAGCTGTTTTTGACGCGGTTTGCGCTGAATACCGCCGCCGCGATAGGCGAGATAATGGGATGTAAACAGACAGTTAAGCTCTACCGGGAGCTTGCCTCGCTCTACGGCTACGTTATCGCCGCGGCGGCAATGGCATCCCTGCTTTGCGTATTTGCGCTTACTGTGTTTGCCGTCGGGCGCGTGGCAATAGGAGGGCTTTGATGATAGGCGAATACTTTATAGGAATAGTCACGGCATCGGTTGCGGTGACGCTCGTGTCAATGCTGTACCCGGAGAGCGGCGGCGTGCGCCGAACACTTGATTTGTTTTTGTCGCTCTGCTTGCTCTGCGTTATTCTCGCGCCGCTCGGCACAATGATTGCAAAGGCACGTGATGAGATTGACTTTGATATTTTTGACGATATAACCGCAGGCGATATTGCCATGGACGACGCCGTATACAATTCGCTTGCCGAGGCAAGCAGAATACAGATTGAGGAGAAATTGACGGAGCTTTTTCTTGAGCGCTTCGGCGGCGAGATCGAGGTGCGCGTCGACGTCAGTGCCGAAGGAGGTCAAGTAAAGCTTACGCGAGTGATTCTGACGCTCTACGGCAATTCAATGTGGGAGGATCCGCGAGAGTTGCGTGAATTTGCACGCAAATATACCGATGCGGAAATTTTGATAGTTAATGGGGGTTAATATGAAAAAGGACAAAAAGCAGGTGATTTTGGCCGTCCTTGCGGCGGTACTGGGACTTATCTTACTGCTTTTGGGCAGTTTCGGCGGAAAAAAGGAGGATGCACAAAGCACGCCCGATGAGATCGAGGCGTACTGCAAGTATCTGGAGGAGCAGGCGGTGCGGCTCTGCGAGAGCGTGCGCGGAGTTTCCGACGTTACGGTCGCACTGACGCTTGATGGCGGCTTCAGTCAGGTCTACGCTGCCGACAAAACCACGACATCGGGTTCGCAGAGCATTGAGTATGTCAAAGTCGGCAGTGAGCTTTGCGCGGTCAGTGTATCAACCCCTAACGTTACGGGTATCGGCGTTACCTGTCGGGGCGGAAACAACGATTCCATCCGCGCCGAACTTACGGCACTTCTCTCGGCGGCGTTCGGCGTACGGGCAAATAAAATTTATATTACCGAGGCAGGATAGGAATAAATACCGCTGTTGATAAATATGATATAGTACAAAAATAACTGACTTACGGAGGAAAACCATGAACATGGAAAATTTGAGCGAAAAGTTGAAAGACTTTTTCGCAAAGCTCGGAAAGCGCAATCTCATAATTATTTGCAGCGTGCTTCTCGTCGGCGTTATTGCGGTCGGCACTTGGGCACTTATCCCGGCAGACAAGGGGGACGACATACCCTCGGGTGGTGAAGGCGACGTCACCGACGCAGGCGCACAGAATGAGGTTGACAGCTATTTTGCGGCATCCCAACTGAGTCGTCAAAAGGCACGTGATGAAGCCATGGAGGTGCTGCAGAGCGTTATCGACAACGAAAATGCCGATGAAGCCGCCAAGGCGACCGCTCTTGCCGATATCGCACAGATGGCGAAGGATATGGAAGCAGAGGCGAACGTTGAGACCCTCATCATGTCCAAGGGCTTTGCACAATGCATTGCCGTTATCTCGGATAAGGGTATCAGCATCGTCGTTGACGTTCCCGATACCGCGCTTACCGCCGCTCAGGTGGCGCAGATCAATACGATAGTTTACGAGCAGACCGGTATAACGCCGGATAAGACCGTGATCATCGAGAAATGAGCGAGAAGCGTTACTTTGCCGCATCGAACACGGAATGCGGATTCGTATCCTACTTTGCGGAGAATTTCCGTAACCGTGCAGACAGGTGTTACATTATCAAGGGCGGTCCCGGCACCGGAAAATCGCGGCTGATGCGCGAGATGGGCGGTGCGGCGGAGAGTGCCGGGGGCAAGGTCGAGTATTATTACTGCTCGTCAGACCCCGACTCACTTGACGGCTTATTTATAACCGTCGGTTCGGGGACGGTGGCGGTGCTTGACGGTACCGCGCCTCACGCAGAGGAGGTCGGATCACCGGGTACGGTAGACAACATCCTCGACGTCGGAAGATTCTGGGATACTAAGCTCTTGCGCGAGCGCGCAAGTGAAATAGCGCAATTCGGACGGCAAAAAAGCAACGCGTATGCCTGTGCTTACCGTGCGCTTGCCGCATACGGAAATCTTACGAGGAACGCAGATGACCTCGTCGAAGCCTGCACGGATGTTGATACCATAGCCGAGGAGACCGCAAAGATTGCTATGAGCTTGCCGAGCGGCAAGTCCCTCCGCTCACCGCTCTCGGCGGTCGGCATGAAGGGCAGAGTGACTTTTGAAACCTTCCGAGAGGATGCCAAGCTCTCCCTTAGCGTGACGGACGGGCGACGGTACGGCGTTTCGTATCTCTATTTCGAGCATCTGCGGCGAGCCGTCGGCGGTTGCCGTGTGTCGCCCCACCCAATAATGTCGGGAAGGTTCGACGGTCTGCTCGCCGGGGGCGTTGCCGTCTGCGAGAGTATTTTTGAGAGCGGTGAGAAAGCCATTGACATAGGCGAATTCGTTGACCGTTCGAGTTTTCTCAAGGTCAAAGACCGCGTGGATGGCTTGCGCAAGCTCGCCGAAGGGGCACTTGCCGAAGCGGATGTCTTTTTCCGAGAGGCAGGCGCGGCACACATGAAGATCGAAGAAATATTCACCTCCGCCATGGATTTTGCTGCAAAAGAGGAATATTCGAGCGAGCTTTGCAAGAAAATCTCACATGGGGACTTGTAAGTTCGGCAAAATTATGATAAAATAATAGCGACATCCCTCAGTGGGATGTCGCTATTGTTATATCCGGCTTAAAGAGCTTTAACGATTGCCTCGGTATCGCGGCAGATAACAAGCTCCTCATCGGTGGGGATGACGTAAACGGGGATCTTGGAATCCTCGGCGGAGATCTTTACGATGTTGGGCTGGCGGAGAGTAACATCGTTGACTTCCTTATTGAGCTTGATTCCGAAATACTCCATGTCCTTGCAAACGATCTCGCGCAGACGGGGGTTGTTCTCGCCCAGACCTGCGGTGAATACCAAAGCGTCAAGGCCGTTCATGATTGCGGTGTAAGCACCGATGAACTTCTTTATCTGATGCTTGAGCATGTCAACTGCGAGCTTGGAGGTTTCGTAGTGTTCATCGGAGGGGCCATTTGCAATTGCCTTTTCAAGGTCACGGGAATCGGAGGAGTAGCCCTTGGTAAGACCGATATAGCCGCATTTTTTGTTCATGTAAGAGGCAACCTCGTCGGCACTCATGTTCTCCTTCTGCATGATGTAGGGAACGATGGCGGGGTCGATATCGCCGCAACGTGTACCCATGAGAACGCCTGCAAGAGGAGTAAAGCCCATGGAGGTGTCCATTACCTTGCCGTCCTTAACTGCGGATATGGAGGAGCCGTTGCCGATGTGGCAGGTAACTATCTTGGTGCCTTCGGCCTTGCCACCGAGGAGCTTGATCATTTCGCCTGCAACATAGCGGTGCGACGTTCCGTGAGCGCCGTAGCGGCGGATGCCGTACTTCTCGAACATGTCGTACGAGAGGCCGTACATATAAGCCTCGGGAGCCATGGTCTGGTGGAATGCGGTGTCAAATACGAGCACCTGGGGAACGTTTGCCATAACGGCAAGGCATCCCTGAATGCCCTGAATGTGTGCGCCGGTGTGAAGGGGCGCGTAATCGTAGCAGAGCTTGAGCTTCTCGAGAACCTCATCGGTGAGAAGAACGGACTCGGAGAAGTAGTAGCCGCCGTGGACTATTCTGTGGCCCACAGCCTCGATCTCCGACATGTCGGCAATAACGCCGATCTCGGGGTCGGTAAGTGCGTCGATAACAATGCGGACTGCATCGGTATGAGTGGGAATGGGGAGCTTCTTTTCGGTGCGCGTAGCTTTAACGAGGTTCTTGTGGTCGAGAACGCCGATCTCCTCGCCGATGCGCTCACAAATACCCTTAGCCTTGACCGAATAATCCTCGGTATCGAAAAGCTGGTACTTCAGCGAGCTGGAGCCTGCGTTTACAACGAGTAATTTCATTTGGAACATCCTCCGTATACAGATAAAAATATTTTTCCAATCTTATATATTATACACCATTATTTGCACTTTTTCAAGTATATAATGGAAAATTAACACAAAAACAGGTAGCAAAAATGAGAAATGTCGGAATAATTTGCGAATATAACCCACTTCACGGCGGTCACAAGTACATGATAGATCGGCTTCGTGACATGGGTGCCGAGAGGGTGATTTGTCTTATGAGTGGCAACTCGGTACAGCGCGGTGACTTCGCCGTGTTGCCGAAGCACGAGCGCGCGCTTTGTGCTGTAAAGGCAGGTGCTGACGCGGCACTTGAGTTGCCGTACCCCTATTCCTCGGGGGGAGCGGAGTTCTTTGCCGGCGCAGGCGTCGATATACTTGCGCGGCTTGGCGTTGACACCGTTGCTTTCGGCAGCGAGAGCGGCGATCTCGACCGTCTTGAGCAAATGGCGGCGAAATCGGAGGGATTCGTGCCGTCAGAGGACAAGTCGGTTGGCATCGCGGCTGATTATTTTGCCGCGCTCGGCGCGGTCGGGCCGAACGAGGTTCTGGGAATCGAATATCTCAAGGCAGGGAAGAGGCGCGCCCCGAAAATGCAATTCGTGACCGTAAAGCGCGAGGGCGCAGGATACCGCGACGTCGACACGGCAGATGAGTATCCGTCCGCCACCGAGCTTCGCCGAGCGATTGCAGGGGGGGAGCTTGACAAATATTCGTCCTCACAGCTACCTGACGAATCGAGAAGCGTTATCGAGGGAGTCCCACCCGTATTTATGAAGAGTATCGAGAGCGCCGTCCTCGCTTTTTGGAGGATGTGCGATGCGGAAAGCGTCGTCATTTGTGCGGAGTGCGGCGGCGGAGTGGCACAAAGACTGAAAACAGCGGCAAACGAGAGTGCGACGCTTGAGGAGTTCTTCAAAGCGGCGGCGACAAAGCGGTATACGGATTCACACCTGCGCCGCGCCGCGCTTTTCGGCATGACGGGTGTTACGGCGGAGGACTTGAAGGCCCGACCGGCCTTTACGAGTCTTTTGGCGGCAAACAGGTCGGGAATAGAGTTCCTATCGGAGGTCAAAGGGATTGAGGTCGTCTCAAAACCGTCGAAGATACCGCCCACGGAGGAAAGCGCGCGGCAATTTTTGCTCGGAGCGCGCCTTGACGCGCTGTATACGCTTGCAATGAAGAAGGAAAGCGGTTATTTCTTGCGCCAAAGCCCGAAAATTATATAATTTTCAAAGAAAATCAAAAATATGATTGACTTTGCGCACAAAATGTGATACAATATAATATACTGTGCCGAGGTATCGGCATGATCAATGTTTTGGAGGTAACAGATGGCAAACGAAGAAAAATTTGCCCCCGTCGAGGGTAAGTATCTCAGATATATGGAACAGCCCCTCGTCCGCGAAGGTCACACGATCTGCTACGGTGACAAGAGCGATAAGTGCTTCCTGATCCTTGAGATAATGTCTTATAAGAAAGAGCACGGCCGTGACCTGCCCGATAAGATACTTATTCAGGTGGTTGATTCCAAGGACCCGAATAAGATCATTAAGCAGGGAGACAAGAGCGGGCTTCATAACGCCCTCACCATGGGCATGATTTGGCTTGAAAGAGCAAACAGAGCTTAAAACTATGAAAGAGCACAAGAATCTCCGCCTTTTGCGGATACTCTCAATACTCGCGGTATTTGCGATGCTTTTGTCCGTCGTCGGTTGCGATTTCAGCTTCGGTCTGGCGACCGATACAACCTCCGGTGAAGAAAACGGTGACGAAACGACAGGCAAGCCGGCTTCAACGACCGCTACGCCCGAAAGCTCAAAGAATCCCGACGGCACGCAAGACCCTAACGGCACCGAAGTGCCGTCCGAGTCAACCACAACTCCTCCGGAGACGGATCCTGACGGCAACATCATTACCTATATCGATCCGCTGACGGGTCTGCGAAGTACGGTCAACCGTACCGGCGTTCGCCCCGTTTCGATATTCTTTGACAACGTGAGCGCCGCGGCTCCTCAAAGCGGCATCTCAAAGATGGATATTCTCATCGAGACCGTAGTCGAGGGCGGAATAACCAGACTCGTTGGAATCACTAACGATTATATCGGCGCAGACGGCAAGGGAACGAAGGATGTTTACGGCCCCATACGTTCCGCGAGACCCTATATGGTCAGCCTTTCGCAGGCTTTCGGAGCGCTTATGGTCGGTGCCGGCGGCAGTCCGCAGGGCTATGAGCTGATCAGAAATCTCGGCCTTGATTATCTTGACAACGAGCGCGACCGCTATGCAGGTCTTTGTTTCTACCGCGACGTTGACCGCTTGAACGGAATCGGCTACGAGCATTCGCTCATGGCGACGGGAATGGGTATAGAGTTGCTTGCACAGCAAAACTCATATTCGCTGACGCAGAACACCAAGTCGGCATTCAATTTCATTGACGAAGACAAGACCATGTATCTCGGCGGCGGTTCGGCGGCACACGTTATCATCAAGTATTCGCTCTATCAGCAGGTTCAGCTCGTTTACAGTAAAACCACGGGCATGTATTACCGTTATCAGAACGGTGACGTTGCGCATTACGATGCGGAGAACGGCGAGCAGCTGAATTTCAAGAATGTTCTCATCCTCTTTGCAGACACGTCCAACATCCCCGGTGACACGGAGGGCAGGCTCGATATTCAAACCACGGGAAGCGGAGAAGGCTACTACATTTCGGACGGCAGATACGCCCCCATCAAGTGGAGCCGCGCGAGCGACACCTCGGAGCTTGTTATCACGGGCGCGGCAGGCGAAAAGCTCACCATTAACCGCGGAAAGACATTTATTTCGATAGTAAATTCCTCGCTTAAGGGAACATCCTCCATAGAGTTGAATTTCAAGGTCGGAAACTGAAACAAAAACATATTACCCCCGAACCGCTTTGCGGTTCGGGCGACAATGGGATGTCGCCAAGCGGTAAGGCACGGGACTTTGACTCCCGCACTCGTCGGTTCAAATCCGGCCATCCCAGCCAGAAAAAAGCACGCGCATGCGTGCTTTTTTCAACGATGTGTTCCGCTTGTGCGAAACGTGATGTGCACTTCGCACGCGATGTTGCCTTCAGCAGTGATGTGCGCTTCGCGCGTAAGAATGTGGAACACTTCACATCACTTTGCGCCTTTGGCGTAATACATCACTATGGCAAAGCCATAACATCACTGCGGCGAAGCCTCAACTTCACTTTCGCAGATTCCCCACAGAGCCGAAACTGTGGACAGATTCGAACTGCCACATAGACTAATTCGTAAATTTATGATATAATAAT